>NZ_JAKTID010000085.1:0-173797 GCF_027854795.1 Acinetobacter sp. AOR34_HL
AGACAACAAACCAGTAGCAATTAAGTTTGCAACGATAACACTCACTTGTATGTGTTAACGACTGTTTGGGGTTGTATAGTCAAGTAATTAAGTGCATGTGGTGGATGCCTTGGCAGTCAGAGGCGATGAAAGACGTGATAGCCTGCGAAAAGCTCCGGGGAGGCGGCAAATATCCTTTGATCCGGAGATTTCTGAATGGGGGAACCCACCCGCTATAAGGCGGGTATCATAAACTGAATACATAGGTTTATGAAGCGAACGAGGGGAAGTGAAACATCTCAGTACCCTTAGGAAAAGAAATCAATTGAGATTCCCTTAGTAGCGGCGAGCGAACGGGGAGCAGCCCATTAAGTTATGTGTGTTTTAGTGGAACGCTCTGGGAAGTGCGAACGTAGAGGGTGATATTCCCGTACACGAAAGGGCACACATAATGATGACGAGTAGGGCGAGGCACGTGAAACCTTGTCTGAATATGGGGGGACCATCCTCCAAGGCTAAATACTCCTGACTGACCGATAGTGAACCAGTACCGTGAGGGAAAGGCGAAAAGAACCCCTGTGAGGGGAGTGAAATAGATCCTGAAACCGCATGCATACAAGCAGTGGGAGCCGACTTGTTCGGTGACTGCGTACCTTTTGTATAATGGGTCAGCGACTTATATTCAGTAGCGAGGTTAACCGAATAGGGGAGCCGTAGAGAAATCGAGTCTTAATAGGGCGTTTAGTTGCTGGGTATAGACCCGAAACCAGGCGATCTATCCATGAGCAGGTTGAAGGTTGGGTAACACTAACTGGAGGACCGAACCCACTGTCGTTGAAAAGCCAGGGGATGACTTGTGGATAGGGGTGAAAGGCTAATCAAGCCTGGTGATAGCTGGTTCTCCCCGAAAGCTATTTAGGTAGCGCCTCGGACGAATACCATTGGGGGTAGAGCACTGTTTCGGCTAGGGGGTCATCCCGACTTACCAAACCGATGCAAACTCCGAATACCAATGAGTACTATCCGGGAGACAGACTGCGGGTGCTAACGTCCGTAGTCAAGAGGAAAACAATCCAGACCGCCAGCTAAGGCCCCAAAATCATAGTTAAGTGGGAAACGATGTGGGAAGGCATAGACAGCTAGGAGGTTGGCTTAGAAGCAGCCACCCTTTAAAGAAAGCGTAATAGCTCACTAGTCGAGTCGGCCTGCGCGGAAGATGTAACGGGGCTAAAACTATGTGCCGAAGCTGCGGATTTGACATTAGTCAAGTGGTAGGGGAGCGTTCTGTAAGCCGATGAAGGTGTATTGAGAAGTATGCTGGAGGTATCAGAAGTGCGAATGCTGACGTGAGTAACGACAAAACGGGTGAAAAACCCGTTCGCTGAAAGACCAAGGGTTCCAGTCCAACGTTAATCGGGGCTGGGTGAGTCGACCCCTAAGGCGAGGCCGAGAGGCGTAGTCGATGGGAAATTGGTTAATATTCCAATACTTCTGTGTAATGCGATGAGAGGACGGAGAAGGTTAAGTCAGCCTGGCGTTGGTTGTCCAGGTGGAAGACCGTAGGCATGCATCTTAGGCAAATCCGGGGTGCTCTATGCTGAGAGTCGATAGCAAGCTGTACTTGTACAGTGAAGTGGCTGATACCATGCTTCCAGGAAAAGTCTCTAAGCTTCAGTTACACAGGAATCGTACCCGAAACCGACACAGGTGGTCAGGTCGAGTAGACCAAAGCGCTTGAGAGAACTCTGCTGAAGGAACTAGGCAAAATGGTACCGTAACTTCGGGAGAAGGTACGCTGCTGACGGTGATGGGACTTGCTCCCTGAGCGGTTGGCAGCCGCAGAAACCAGGCCGCTGCAACTGTTTATTAAAAACATAGCACTCTGCAAACACGAAAGTGGACGTATAGGGTGTGATGCCTGCCCGGTGCTGGAAGGTTAATTGATGGGGTTAGCGTAAGCGAAGCTCTTGATCGAAGCCCCAGTAAACGGCGGCCGTAACTATAACGGTCCTAAGGTAGCGAAATTCCTTGTCGGGTAAGTTCCGACCTGCACGAATGGCATAATGATGGCGGCGCTGTCTCCAGCAGAGGCTCAGTGAAATCGAAATCGCTGTGAAGATGCAGTGTACCCGCGGCTAGACGGAAAGACCCCGTGAACCTTTACTGCAGCTTGACATTGAACTTTGACCTTACTTGTGTAGGATAGGTGGGAGGCTTTGAAGTTGGAACGCTAGTTCCAATGGAGCCGTCCTTGAAATACCACCCTGGTAATGTTGAGGTTCTAACTCTGTCCCGTAATCCGGGACGAGGACCATGTCTGGTGGGTAGTTTGACTGGGGCGGTCTCCTCCTAAAGAGTAACGGAGGAGTACGAAGGTGCGCTCAGCGTGGTCGGAAATCACGCGTAGAGTATAAAGGCAAAAGCGCGCTTAACTGCGAGACCCACAAGTCGAGCAGGTACGAAAGTAGGTCTTAGTGATCCGGTGGTTCTGTATGGAAGGGCCATCGCTCAACGGATAAAAGGTACTCTGGGGATAACAGGCTGATACCGCCCAAGAGTTCATATCGACGGCGGTGTTTGGCACCTCGATGTCGGCTCATCTCATCCTGGGGCTGAAGCAGGTCCCAAGGGTATGGCTGTTCGCCATTTAAAGAGGTACGCGAGCTGGGTTTAGAACGTCGTGAGACAGTTCGGTCCCTATCTACCGTGGGCGCTGGAAATTTGAGAGGATCTGCTCCTAGTACGAGAGGACCAGAGTGGACGAACCTCTGGTGTACCGGTTGTCACGCCAGTGGCATCGCCGGGTAGCTATGTTCGGAAGGGATAACCGCTGAAAGCATCTAAGCGGGAAGCCTACCTCAAGATAAGATTTCCCTAGGAATTTATTCCTCTAAAGAGCCGTTCGAGACTAGGACGTTGATAGGTTGGGTGTGGAAGCACGGTGACGTGTGAAGCTGACCAATACTAATTGCTCGTGAGGCTTGACTATACAACACCCAAACAGTTGTTGTATTCAAGATAAATTCAATACACAACTTGATTTAGTGTATAAACTAGTTAAAATGCTGAACACAAAGTTAGACTCAATATCTAATCCGTTAATAACTCTTTGGATCGTAAGTAAGGCAAACATTATTAATTAATGTGAATAAGACCCGAAAACACCACAACAGTTTGCTGGCGACAATAGCAAGAGTGAACCACCTGATCCCTTCCCGAACTCAGAAGTGAAACCTCTTCGCGCTGATGGTAGTGTGGCGTTTGCCATGTGAGAGTAAGTCATCGCCAGCTTTTAATTCTAAACACCCCCAACCTAACAGTTGGGGGTGTTTTTTATTGCGTGAAGAATAAATAAATTGGCTTGTGCTAATATCCCTCTATATTTGTATAGGGACATGGAGTAGATATGAAAAAAGGCTTGTTGGTATTGGTTGTTAGCTTATTAGTTCCAAGTATGGCTTTTGCAATCAATGACTTGGATACAGGTCTAAAAGCTTATTATCAAAAAAATTATAAAGTTGCTTTTGACAGTTTTGAAAAATCAGCAAAAATGGGAAACGTTCAGGCAATACACTATTTAGCAAGTTTGTATTTTCAAGGTTTAGGTGTCCCAAAGAATGTAGAAAAGGCTTTTAACTTATTTAATCAATCTGCTCAAAAAGGTTATGCTCCCTCCTTAGCAAATCTTTCGATTATGTATTATGAAGGTATTGGAGTACAAAAAAATCCTGAAAAAGGTTTTGAATATACTAAAAAGGCTGCGAATGCAGGAGATTTGCAATCTCAATTTAATTTAGGTAATGCTTTTCGCAAAGGGAACTTTGTTAAACAAGATTATACTAAAGCTGCTTTTTGGTATGAAAAATCAGCAAAAGCTGGTTATTCTTTTTCTCAAAATGAGTATGGTTTATTATTTGCTCAAGGTTTAGGTGTTGAACAAGATTATTATAAAGCTTACGCATGGATTAGTGTTTCAGCTGAAACAGGAAATGATCAGGCAATTAAAAATTTGAAGAATTTTACTCAAATTTTTAATATCCAAGAAATGAAAAAGGCTAAGGAGCTAGCTGATCAGTATAAAACACTTTATCTTAAATAAAAAAATTAGGTATTTCTGATGAAACTCAATTCATTCTCTCCACTCCCTGAAAACGATGATGAACTTCATCTTCCTGAACTGGTCTATTGGGCTTCTCTTGGTGATATGGAACAAGTCGAACAATTATTGGCTGACGGTATAGACCCAAACCAGACTGATGACGAAGGCTATAGTGCATTACAGGCTGCCGCCGAAAATGATCATTTGGCGGTGGTGAAGCTACTGGTGAGTAAAGGGGCAAATGTGGCTTATAAAGGCGAATATACTGCGCTGCAGCTTGCAGAAATGGCAGAGCATGATGAAGTAATTGCTTATCTTAAAAGTCTTTAAATCACGCATAAAATGATAAATAAAAAGAAGCCCCATCATCCTGACGGGGCTTCTTCGTATTCAGTTTCTTGTCGTTTATATTCCTTATCAACGACCGCTTCCTGCGTATCTTGTTATTTTCAATGAGACTTCCTGTCTCTTTATGTTTTATATGATAGGGCAAAGTTTTCAATTGAACTATTCGCCAATGACGACGATGGTTGTAGGCTTAAGCTTACATGGCAAATATATACTTCATAATAAAAAAAGCGGAATCATCAGACTCCGCTTTTTCTTTAATTTGATTTAGAAATGAATGTCTAAACCAACATATGGCCCTTTAAAATCAAATTTAAGATCATTTTTTTCATAATCATCTAATTCGATGTTTAAGATACGGTAGCCTGCTTTCAATCCTACATCGACTAATAAATTATCAATAAAGTTATATTGTAATTCTGCTTGGGCATCTGTGATTTTAGCATCATTAAAGTTGCTGTAGAGTAACTCGCCTTTAGCACTCAAACCTGTAAACGGTAGTTTGACCCCAGCTGAACCGTAGATCACTGGAATTGTTTTATCGATATCAGTTTTTGTTAAATTCAACGTTTTGACATCGCCATTCAAATTGGTTGCACCAAAACCAACATCTGCATTCACAACGTTATCGAGAATTTCATAATATAGAATGAAATCGGTATGATCGATATCTAAGTCATAAACAGGTTGACCTAAAACTTCATTTTCAGTTTGTGTTTTTAAATTCACATAACGGATTTTTGCATTTGGAATTAATGGAACAGGGTGTTCAACAGCAAGAGAAATTTGTGCAGCCCCTTTACGGTCAAGGTCTTGATCTTGAGCAGAAGTTTGGGTTGCCATATTTGCTTTACCGTCGTATGCCCAGTAGCTCACATCACCTTTGACACCAATAACATCTGCTTGTGCTAAACCACAAAGGCTTGTTCCTAAAGCAAGCATCGATATTTTTAAAATTTTCATCATATAGTCCTAATTTATGAGCATAAACCGTAATGAATTGTTGTGAATTCATCATAGATTGGGCGAATCATATAGTGATCTGTAAAATTATGCAGTAGTCTAATTTTAGTTTTTTGAAAAGAGAATAAGAAATGAAAGAGCAAGAAAACGTTGTTGAATATCCATTATATTTGGCTGGTAAAGCGGTAAAAACAGCAGCGTGGTTAGATGTACATCATAAATATCAGACTCAGGTTTTCGCACGAGTTGCTTTGGCTGATGCTAAAACACTAGAAAAGGCAATTGCATCAGCTGTTAAAGCAGAGGCCGAAATGGCTGCTTTAAAACCTTTTGAAAAACAAAAAATATTGTTGCATTGCGTGAAACGGTTCAATGAGTTGCGTGGTGAATTGATTGAGATTTTGATTGCGGAAGGCGGCAAGCCTCGTGGTGCAGCAAGTGCTGAGGTTGAACGGCTGATTAATACCTTCCAATTGGCTGCGGATGCAGTGACTCAAATGGATGATGGTCGAATAATACCTTTAGCTGTAACACCAGCAGCTTCTCGTTATCGTGGGATGGTTAAACAGGTGCCGATTGGCGCAGTTTCCTTAATTAGTCCATTTAATTTTCCTTTGAATTTAGTGGCGCATAAGATAGCACCTGCAATTGCAGCGGGTTGTCCTTTTGTACTGAAACCAGCAAGTTTAACGCCAATTAGTTCGCTTAAAATTGCAGAGGTACTGGCTGAAACAGATTTGCCTAAAGGTTCATGGTCAGTATTGCCTTGTGATCGTCAAGCGGCGGATATTTTAGTTACGGATGATCGTTTCAAGTTGCTCAGCTTTACGGGTTCTGATCAAGTCGGCTGGGATATGAAAGCGAGAGCAGGTCGTAAAAAGGTTACGCTTGAATTGGGGGGTAATGCTGCGGTGATGATTGAGGCAGATGCAATTGTTGATGATGCTTTGATTGACCGTTTAATTGGTGCAGCTTATGGTCATGCAGGTCAGATTTGTATCAGTGTGCAGCGGATTTTAGTGCATGCTGATATTTATGCGGATCTAAAAAAGAAATTAATCACAAAATTAAAAAAGATTAAAGTTGATGATCCAAGTTTAGCAACGACATTGGTCGGTCCAATGATTAAAGAAGCTGAAGCGATTCGACTGAAAAAATGGATTGATAAAGCCGAGAAGAAAGGTGCAAAAATACTTGTTGGTGGTGTTTTAGATGGCGTTTGTTTTGAACCCACCTTATTGGAAAATGTTGATTCAAAGTTAGAAATTTATAAGGATGAAGCATTTGGCCCCGTTGCCATTTTAGAAAAATATAAGGATTTCGAGCAAGGAATTGCAACAATTAATCAAAGTCGTTTTGGATTACAAGCAGGAGTTTATACACAAAATCTCAATAAAATGTTGTATACATGGGACCATTTACATGTAGGAGGTGTAATTATCAATGATGTGCCAACCTTCCGTGTCGATAATATGCCGTATGGCGGTGTGAAAGACTCAGGCTTAGGTCGAGAGGGAATTCAATCCGCGATTCGAGATATGCAGGAAGAACGGTTGCTGGCGATCAAGCAATAGATTATTCAGGTAGACCTTATGATTCTGCACCTAATAGTTTTCTGTATCTTAAATTTATCATTTGACTGTAAGGTCAACTATTGACTGAGTTGAAAAATAATCAATCGCTCGAAAAGTGTGATTTTTTCGTCAGGAATTTACAGTAAAAAGAAATAAAAACAGGTATTGTTCAGCTATTAAAAGCAGAAAAACAAAATCCAATCTTTAAGGAAGATGGTTTGGTTTTTGCTTGTTTGTACATGGAAATAAGAGACCCACAAGGTTGAACTTTCATGCAAGCAAAACAAGATTTTTACGGTACTTTTCTCTCTGTTGGATAATAACAAGTGAACGCAGTTTGAAAAGTGCCACATGAATATATTAGGTGTTCTATGGCAGATTCTCGTGAAAACTGGACATCACGATCTGGTTTTATTATTGCAGCTGTAGGTTCAGCTGTAGGTTTAGGTAATATCTGGCGCTTTCCATATGTTGCCTATGAAAATGGTGGTGGTGCCTTTCTTATCCCGTATTTATTGGCACTTATCACTGCGGGTTTACCGCTTTTGTTTTTAGATTATGCCACAGGTCATCGTGCTCGTAATTCTCCACCGAAAGCTTATCGTTCTTTATTTAAAGGCGGTGAAACATTAGGTTGGTGGCAAGTCTGTGTCTGTATTATCATCGGTTTATATTACGCTAGTGTTTTGACTTGGGCGGGAAGTTATATTTATTTCTCGATCGGGCAAGCGTGGGGTAGTGATCCTGAAAGCTTCTTCTTTAATACTTACCTACAAACTTCAAAAGCTTCAGGTTTTGATTTTCAGTTTGTTAGTCATCTATTTTGGCCAATTGTGGGAATTTGGGCATTAACACTCATCATTCTTTATGGTGGGGTTAAAAAAGGTGTTGAATTATCGAACAAGATTTTCATGCCTTTACTGTTCGTATTGTTCACTATCCTTGTTGTTCAATCTTTACGTTTACCTGGTGCGGTTCAAGGCTTAAATGCTTTCTTTACGCCAAACTGGGCAGCGATGATGGACTATAAAGTTTGGTTAGCAGCTTATGGTCATACGTTTTTCTCACTTTCTGTAGGTTTCGGGATCATGGTGACCTATGCATCTTACTTGAAGCCTAAAACTAACTTAACAGGCTCTGGTTTGATCGTTGGTTTTGCCAATGCATCGACTGAAATCCTTGCTGGTATTGGTATTTTTGCTGCACTCGGCTTTATGGCACATGCTGCGGGTACAGAAGTTAAAGATGTCGTAAGTGGTGGTATTGGTCTGGCATTTATTGCATTCCCTAAAATTATTTCAAGCTTAGGTGCAGGCGCAGACGTATTTGGTCTGTTGTTCTTCTCATCGTTGTTTGTTGCTGGTATTTCATCGATGGTGAGTATTCTTGAAGTGCCAATCGCAGCAATGCAGGATAAATTGAAATGGGGACGTAAGAAGGCAGTAACGATCATCGGTGGTGGTAGTGCGCTAGTTTCAGTGATTCTATTCTCAAGCGTTAATGCCATTAAGCTGGTGGATATTGTGGATCACTTCATCAATAACATCGGTATTATTGGCGGAGCATTGGTTTCTATCATTAGTATTGCTTGGTTTAAACGTTCTGCTTTGATTGAACTTCGTGATCATGTGAACCGTATTTCTACGATTCAGTTAGGTAAAGGTTGGGCGTTTACGCTTACTGTGATCACATCATTGATCCTGTTAACGACTTTGAGCATGACAGTGATTAACTTGATTAAGAACGGTTACGATACTTACAGTATGAGCTTACAAGGCGTGTTTGGATGGGGCAGTGTCATTTTCTGTGCTGTCGTTGCGCTAGTTTTAAGCAGAATGAAAGATCGCTAGGAGAATAAAATTATGAATACTTCAGCAATCGTAATGATGATTATTTCAATGGTGTTTTTATGGGGTGGACTCGCTTTGTCGATTCGCCACCTAATGAAGAATCCAGAAGATTTAGATGATGTTCTTGAAGAAGTTAAAGATCAGCATACGCTGTGATTGATTCTTAAAAAAAAAGCAGGCTTTTAAGCCTGCTTTTTTATTACGCTTGTTTTTGGATATGACAATAATAGAAACCATCACCTGATTGATTTGAAGGCAACAGCTGACGACCATGAATCTGTTCTATACCCCAATCTGCAGAGATTTTAATTTCTTTTGCATCGGGATGGTCTGCAAAAAAATCGACCATCTGCTGCTCATTCTCGACTTTTAATATTGAGCAGGTGATATAAAGCAGCGTACCGCCAACTTTAAGCTGTTGCCACATCTGTCTCAAAATCTGTTGCTGTAAAGCCACGGTTTGTGCGATGTCTGTGGATTGTCTGAGCAAGCGAATATCAGGATGACGACGAATAACACCTGTTGCAGAACAAGGTGCATCCAGCACGATACAATCGACGGGTTCTGGTGCCTGCCATGTGGTGGCATCGGCTGCGATAATCTCCACCTCAGTTTGATCTAAGCCAAGACGTTCGATATTTTCAGAAACACGCAATAAACGTTTTGCATCATGATCTAATGCGATCAGCTTTTTAGGATTAAAGCGCTCAAGGATGTGTGCTGTCTTTCCGCCTGGTGCAGCACAAGCATCAACCACCACTTTGCCATCTAGGTTCGGTAAAAGCGTGGCGCACAATTGAGCATGTTCATCCTGAACAGAAAAGCCACCTTCTTCGAAACCTGGTAAATGGGTAATATTGCCCGTTTGTTCCAAAACAATACCAACGTCAGAAAGCATGCAAGGACGAGCATTAATCTGTTCTTCGTCCAAAATCTCTAAATATTCATCACGACTAACTTGGCGTTCACTGACGCGCAGGGTGAGTGGCGCGACTTGTTTTAAGGCTTGGCACAGATGCTCTGCTTGCTCAGGCCAATCTTTTTTGATTCGTTTGAATAACCAACTTGGTAAACCATGTGTATTATTCAAAGCTATTTGAAATTCATCTGTTTCACGTGAAACACGACGCAGAATCGCATTGACCAAACCACTCATTGGCTCGAAACCTAATTGCTTAGCAGCATTTACAGTTTCCGAGATTGCAGCATGTACAGGAATACGGGTACATAAAATTTGATATAAGCCAAGATATAAACAACTTTCTAATGCTTCATTGTCTAACGGTTTGGTGAGCAATGGTAAGGTAATGGCTTTTAATGAAAACCACTGGCGTAAACAACCTAAAGTCAGTTCGTGATATAAACCACGATCACGTTCAGAGACCATATTGATATGTTGATTCAATACAGAAGTCAAAGATTGCCCATTTTGAACAGCCAAAAGTGTTTTGATCACTTGCGCACGTAGATTCAGATTTTTTATAGATGATTGATTCGATTGGCTCATGGGAGAATTTGTCCAAGATGTAATTTTTGAGTTTGGGCAATTTGGACAGCATTGAGCGCTTTACCACCTGACCACTGTAAACTGGTTAAGCACACGACACTGTTTTCACCACAAGCGACATGTACGCCTTGCTTATCAATTGCAAGAATTTCACCTAATTGAGCATTTGCTTTACTGATCTCGGAGCGCATTGAACTCCAAACACGTAAGGCGTTATTTTCATCCAATTGAATAAAAGCCACAGGCCAAGGGTTGAACGCACGAATATTGCGGTCGATTTGGATTGCAGTTTGTGTCCAATCAATACGTGCTTCTGATTTCACTAATTTATGTGCATAAACCGTCAGGGATTCATCTTGAACTTCACGTTTGGCAATAAATGATTGCAAACTTTGCTCAGTTTCAAGCACGGTACAAATAGCTTCAGCACCTTGAGTCGCTAACTTGTCATGCAAGGTTGCAGAGGTATCTTCTGCAGTAATTGGACAATAGGTTTTGTACATCATATCGCCTGTGTCCAAACCAGCTGCCATTTGCATGATGGTGATACCTGTTTCAGCATCTCCTGTTGCGATTGCACGTTGAATCGGAGCTGCTCCACGCCATCGAGGTAATAGAGAACCGTGAATGTTTAAACAACCATATTTAGGCGTATCTAATACGGTTTGTGGCAATATCAGACCGTAAGCAGCGACTACCATGACATCAGCACCCAAAGCTGCTAGCTCTTGTTGGGCAGCTAAACCTTCTTCAGTTGACGCTTTAAAATGCAGTGGTTGAAAAACAGGTAAGCCATGTTCAAGTGCAAGTTGCTTCACAGGAGAAGGTGTAAGCTTTTGTCCGCGCCCTGATTTACGATCAGGTTGAGTGTAAACCGCAATAATCTGGTGTGGTGTTTTTAATAATGCCGCCAATGCGGTTGCCGCAAATTCAGGCGTACCAGCAAAAATGATCTTCACAAAGATAATCCACAGAAAATTTACCCCAAATTATAAGCCAAAAAGCCACTAGCCCCTAATTAGGTGAAAGGAATTGTCTTTGAACAAAAAAAGATAGGTTCGCTGGTCATCAGTTAAACGATAACTTGTAGTATGATGGGAAAAGCTCAGTATCATTTCGCCAGAGAGAATGTCCTATTCATCTCGAGCACAAACTTGTTGGGAATAAAAAATGCCTGATTATCGTTCGAAAACATCAACACATGGAAGAAATATGGCTGGCGCGCGCGGTTTATGGCGTGCGACAGGTATGAAAGATGAAGATTTTGGCAAACCTATTATTGCGGTCGTCAACTCATTTACCCAATTCGTTCCAGGTCACGTGCATCTTAAAGATTTAGGGCAACTGGTTGCACGAGAAATTGAAGCTGCTGGTGGTGTAGCGAAAGAATTTAATACCATCGCGGTAGATGATGGTATTGCGATGGGGCATGACGGCATGTTGTATTCATTGCCATCACGTGATTTGATTGCGGACTCAGTTGAATACATGGTCAATGCGCACTGTGCAGATGCGATGGTTTGTATCTCGAACTGTGACAAGATCACACCAGGAATGCTCATGGCGGCTATGCGCCTTAATATTCCAGTGGTTTTCGTTTCTGGCGGCCCAATGGAAGCGGGTAAAGTTAAATTCCGAGGTGATGAAAAAGCGATTGACCTTGTTGATGCGATGGTTGTTGCTGCTGATGAAAGCTATACCGATGAAGAAGTTGCTGCTTTCGAACGCTCTGCGTGTCCTACTTGTGGTTCATGTTCAGGTATGTTTACTGCAAACTCGATGAACTGTTTAACAGAAGCATTAGGTTTATCATTACCAGGCAATGGTTCAATTGTTGCAACTCATGCCAATCGTGAAAAATTATTCCTAAAAGCGGGTCGTTTAGTTGTTGAACTTGCGAAACGTTATTACGAACAGAATGATGACAGCATTTTGCCACGTTCAATTGCAACTAAAGCTGCGTTTGAAAATGCAATGACGCTTGATATTGCAATGGGTGGTTCAACCAACACTGTATTACATTTACTTGCAGCTGCACATGAAGCTGAAGTTGATTTTACAATGGATGATATTGACCGCTTGTCTCGCCAAGTACCAGTGTTGTCTAAAGTTGCACCTGCAAAATCTGATGTACATATGGAAGATGTGCATCGTGCGGGCGGTATTATGGCGATCTTAGGTGAGCTTGATCGTGCCAATCTACTGAATACTTCATGCCCAACCGTACATGAAAAAACACTGAAAGATGCTTTAGATAAGTGGGATATTATTCGCACTGAAGATCCTGATGTTTATGAGTTCTATCGCTCTTCTCCAGGCGGTGTTCCTACGCAAGTAGCATTCTCACAAAACCGTTATTATTCAACGCTTGATGGTGACCGTGAGAAAGGCGTAATCCGTAATGCGGAACATGCTTTCTCTAAAGACGGTGGTTTGGCGGTACTTTACGGTAACATCGCATTAGATGGTTGTATCGTTAAAACAGCGGGTGTAGATGAATCGATTCTGAAATTCACCGGCACAGCACGTGTTTTTGAAAGCCAAGATTCAGCGGTTGAAGCAATCTTAGATCATAAAATCGTTGCAGGTGACATTGTTGTGATTCGCTACGAAGGTCCACGCGGTGGTCCAGGTATGCAAGAAATGTTGTATCCAACAAGCTACTTGAAATCAAAAGGTTTAGGTAAAGACTGCGCTTTGATTACGGATGGTCGTTTCTCTGGTGGTTCTTCAGGCTTATCAATTGGTCACGTGTCTCCTGAAGCTGCTGAAGGCGGTGCAATAGGTTTGGTTGAAGATGGCGATACCATTGAAATCGATATTCCAAATCGTACGATTCACTTGAATGTAGATGATGCAACGATGGCTCATCGTCGTACGGTTCAAGAAGCAAAAGGCTGGCATCCAGCTGAAGAGCGCAAGCGTAAAGTTTCTAAATCACTTAAGATTTATGCAATGCACTCTACGAGCGCAGCAAAAGGCGCTGTTCGCGTTCTGTAATTCTGATCGCCGCTTAAAGCGGCGAGATCCCTCTTACAATAAAAGGGGGATTTTTTTTTGATTTTATTAGATACTGAAGATAATTTTTGCTGACGTATAAATTGATACGTGAGTACAATTTCATTCACTTACAGATTTTATGACCATTAGAGGCTATCGACATGTCTTTGTTACGTCGTTGGTTTGATCCCATCCGATCGCGTTGGTTTTACCAAAAACCTTCTCGTCAGGCGGAATTACCCACGGAACAGGGTTTAAGCATTTATCTTCGTTTAGACGATGTTTATAGTTATCTTGCGGTACAACAACTGGATCAGTTGAATGAGATTTTGAGTGACGAACTCAAACCATTAAAGGTGATTATATCTAGACAGGGTGCAGAACCCCCAAATGGAATGACAGCCGAAGATTGGCTTCAATATTGTCTAAATGATGCCAAGATTCTAGCAAAACAGCATCGTTTTGGATTTGACGATACACCTGAAATACCAACAGCAGAAGCCTTACAACAAGCAGAAACAATTCTAAGAAATACGCCATTAAGAGAACAAAATTTTTTACATTTACTAGAAGATGTCTTTCATATGCTTTGGCAGCAGCAATATGGAAAATTACGTACTTTGCATGCTATGGCCAGCAAGCATCAAACTCCACAAAATTACCCAGAACGCATTTTTAAAGATGTGCCAGTGATTGCTAGCTATTTCGAATTTGGTGAGCGTAAGTATCAAGCTGTTGATGATTTATTACGTTTGACCCGCCGTTTAAAACAACAAAAACTACTTACGGGTAATCCCATCTTTTTGATTAATCATATTGAGTGGCGAGAGCATTTAATCAATGACGGTGAGTCTATAACTGAAGTTCAAGGTTTGCATCCAGAGCTGGATTTATATATCGCTCTTGAAGATCCAATGAGCTGGCTATTACTCGCCTACATCAAAGAAGAACTGGCAAATTATTACAATATCCAATTAAGCGTGTATCCATTAAGTTATCACGGACGTGATTGGTTTGATTGGAGTTTGGCAACACGAGTATCTAAGCGGACACAAGTTGCATTTACACCTTTTTGTCGACCAACCAAAGAGGCAACCTATGAAATGGCAAAATTGTTTTATAGCGTCCCTGTTGAGCAACAAGTCGACTGCATGCATGAGATTTTAGAAGCGGTTTGGACACGTGGAAAAGATTTATCCTTTAAGGCGCATTTTCAAAAAATGCAAAAGCGTTTGGATATTGACCAACTGACTGAACAAGATGTTGAACAATGCTTAAAGCAAAATGATGTTCTGTGTCAGGAAAAGCATCAACCTGATTTTCCAGTCTTAGAGTTTCGTATAGACGGACAAACTTATGTGTTTAATAGTTTGTATCGAGTGTGGATGATTGAAAGCATTATTAGTAATGTTTTAGAAGAAAAGTATAAACAACAAAGCCAAGAGTAACTTTGAGCATTTTAATACTGAACAATAAAAAAGGAAAAAATGATGGGAACGTGGTCACATGAATCGTTTGGAAATGACACTGCAAATGACTGGGCATACGAACTACAGGATGCGACAGACTTTGCAGTGATTGAGGCTGCTTTACAGGTGGCACTTGATGAGGGCGATGAGTATTTAGATGCTGATTTAGCGATGGAAGCCATTGCTGCGGTTGAAGTCATTGCAAAGCGTCTTGGCAAAGGGACTCAATCCGATGTTTACACTGAGAAAGTAGATCAATGGTTAGAAACCATTTCGGAGCAACCAAATGATGGTCTATTGTCATTGGCGAAGCGTGTTTTGGAACGAATAGTTGCTGATGATTCTGAACTCAAGGAGTTGTGGCTAGAGTCCGATGAATATGAGTTATGGTTGGGGAACATTCAGCAGTTAAAAGATGCTTTACAGTAAAAAAGGCAGCTCATGCTGCCTTTGATGATTAAATTTTTATTTTTTTAGGCTAAACAGAACATTCAGAAAGATAGCGGCGAAGGTTGCTGTACCAATTCCACCTAAGTTAAAGCTTCCGAATAATAACTCGAAATTACCCGCACCTAAGATAATTGTCACAGATGCAACGATCAGATTTTTATTATTAGAGAAGTCGACTTTGTTTTCGATCCAGATTTTTGCGCCAGCAATAGTAATTAAACCAAAGACCACAATTGAGGCACCCGTAAGTACCGCGGTAGGAATTGTGCTGATCACGGCACCAAATTTTGGTGATAGACCTAAAAAGATTGCAAAGACACCAGCGATTACAAAGACGATGGTTGAATAAACACGGGTAACAGCCATGACACCGATATTTTCACCGTAAGTCGTCATCCCTGGTGCACCTACACCACCTGATAACGTGGTTGCTAAACCATCGGCAACAAATGCTTTACCTAGTTGAGGAGTCAGGTCTTCGCCTGTCATTGCACCTACTGCTTTGATATGACCTAAGTTTTCTGCAACTAAAATTAATGCAACAGGTGCAATAATTAACATGGCATTCATATCAAAAGTAGGATGCGAAAAGCTTGGAATACCAAACCATGGTGCTGCTGCAATTTGTGAAAAATCGATTGGTTTTCCAAATCCAAGCACATTCGTCGCGATGACGTAAATGGCATAGGCAATCAGTAAACCTACCAACAGTAATAAACGCTGTAATAATCCTTTGGTAAATACCGCGATAACACCCATGCTCAGCACAGTGATGAGCGCCATCCACATTTCAAAAGGCTGACCTGCAACGCCTTTGATTGTTACTGGGGCAAGGTTTAAACCAATGATCATTACGATCGCACCTGTTACAACAGGTGGCATTAATTTTTCAATCCAGCGTGTGCCTGTCAACATGACGGCAAAGCCAATTAAAGCATACAAGATACCGCAAGCAACGATACCTCCAAGTGCAACTGATAGATTCGGGTTTGCACCAGAGCCCGTGATGTGACCTGTAGCGGCTGCAACCACACCAATAAACGCAAAACTTGAACCGAGATAACTCGGTACACGTCCACCTGTGATCAAGAAGAAGATAATCGTACAAATCCCTGACATTAAAATCGCGAGATTTGGATTAAAACCCATCAGCAATGGCGCAAGAACAGTTGCTCCAAACATTGCAAATGCGTGTTGTACCCCGAGTACCGCGCTTTGTAAGGGCGGTAAATATTCGTTTGTCGCAACAGGGCGATGATCAATCTTCCCCTGATACGGCTGCCATTTTGGAAACCAATTTGACATAAAGTAGACTCATTATGTGATATCAGCGCGTATGATACCCTGTCTTAAATTATGCTTTCATCTATTGGTCATTGATCTGAATGAACGCAAATGGTCATAAATTTTATGTTTTTACCTTTTGGTAAAATATATATGTAAATAAACTTCAGAATTCATTGTTGATTTTGCTTGTTGTATTTGCAAAATAGCTCAATTTAATTTTTAAAATAAATTTAAAAAAATTTTGTCCAGTTGGCATATTTTGCCAATTTAACCCTCATCAAACTGAATTATTTGATGAGGGTTAGACATAGAGAATGATTAACCTGTATTGCGAAGCCCTGCGGCAATACCAGCAATACTCACCATTAAGGCATGATCAACAGGTGTATGTTCTGTTTGATGCTCAGCTAAATATAAACGACGACGTTTCATCAACTCAGCTTGCAACAAATGAAGTGGCAATAGATAAGGTTTTCTAACCTGCATCGACTGATCTAAGACTTCATTATTGCTCAGAAGTTTAGACTCACCTTTCAGATTCAAAAGTGTATCAACCGCATTTTGTAATCGTTGTCTTAACTCTATCCCGAGAGCTTTGAGGTCCTGATCATCAGTCAAATGAGATTCGTAATACAACGCAATGTCTGCATCTGATTTAGACAGTACCATTTCCAACATATCAATTAAGGTTTGGAAATACGGCCACTGATCTAGCATGTCATTGAGCGTATTTTTATGTTGTTCATGCACTTGATTAATTGCGGTGCCAGTTCCCAGCCAAGCGGGCAACATCAAACGAATTTGTGTCCAAGCAAATACCCATGGAATTGCACGTAAGGATTCGATGCCGCCACTTACTTTTCGTTTTGCTGGGCGTGATCCCAATGGCAACATTTGCAACTCTAATTCTGGTGTAACGGTACGCAAATAACTCACAAAATTTGGATTCTCACGAACCGTTTGGCGATATACCTTAACGGAGAGATCCGTCATCTGATTCATCAAATCACGCCATTCTTTCTTAGGTTCTGGCGGTGGTAATAAAGTCGCTTCTAAGGTCGCAGCAGTATAGATTTCCAAGTTTTGTAAGGCAATCCCTTCTAAACCAAATTTAAAGCGGATCATTTCACCTTGCTCAGTCACACGAATAGCACCTGAGATTGAGCCTGGTGGTTGAGAAAAGAGCGCTTGTTGGGTTGGAGCACCGCCACGACTGATTGAACCACCACGACCATGGAATAGGGTTAATTGCACATCATGTTTTTTTGCAACCGAGGTGAGTTCTTCTTGTGCACGATATTGAGCCCAATTTGCTGACATAAAGCCTGCATCTTTGGCAGAGTCAGAATAACCAATCATCACTTCATGTTTGCCATGGATATGCTGCTTGTACCAATGCATATTAAACAAGGTATCCATGGTTTTGGCAGCGCCGTCCAAATCTTTCAAGGTTTCGAACAATGGCACGACACGCAGAGGATGTTGAATGCCCGCTTCTTTTTGCAAGAGCAATACAGCCAACACATCACTTGGATATTCAGCCATTGAAATGATATAAGCCCCTAAACTCTCTGCTGGTTGCTCAGCTAGGGTACGCATAGTGGCAAACACTTCGAGCACATCTGGATGTTGAATGAGACTACCTTCTGGCTCATTCAAATACTTAGGTAATAATGGACGTTTACTTTGTAATTCCTGAATCAAGAAGTTTTGACGCGCTTGTTCTGTCCACGATTCGAAATTACCCAAACCTAAATATTCCGTAATCGCAGAAATGGCTTGACGATGACGACCTGATTCTTGGCGGATATCAAGTTTGAGTAGTTCAATCCCAAAACAATTCACACGATAGATAAAATCAAGCAATTGTCCATTGGCGATTTCCGCAAGGTTACTGTCAACAAGGGAACGATAGCAAAGCAGAAGAGGGGCCAATAATTCATCTTTATTCCGAATGATATTGCTATCGTCGGCATCCAAACCTTGTAAACGTTGACCTAAACAATAACGTGTTGCTTTAAGTCGTTCACGGGTAATGCGTAGATATTCACGGTACGGCTCAGGATGTTCATAACCTAAAGCTTCACTAAGTTCTTTAGAACAATTTTGGATAGAAAGTTCCCAACGTAGATTTTCAATATCACGGAGGTATAAATCTGCAGCCTGCCAACGCGATAACCACAGGACTTCCTGTGTCACTTGATGAGTGACATTCGGATTACCATCGCGGTCGCCACCCATCCATGAAGCAAAACGGATCGGTGCTATGCTGAGAGGCAAAGCTTGCAGGCAATGCTGTTGTGTTAATTCATTTAATTCACGAATAAATTTAGGTACAGCATTCCATAACGTTTGTTCAATCGTTGCAAACCCCCATTTTGCTTCATCTACAGGCGTCGGGCGGTGTTGACGGATTTCATCGGTTTGCCATGCAGAGGTGACTAGCTGTTTGAGTGTGGCGATGGTCTGTTGACGTTCGCGAGGCGTTAATTTCTTTTGATCAAGCTGAGACAGACAATCCGTAATATCATCATATTTTTGGATCAGGGTACGACGACTCACTTCTGTTGGATGCGCTGTGAGTACTAGTTCAATTTTTAGATCGCAAATTTGTTGAAATAATTGCTGTTCAGAAATTTGCTGATTTTTAAATTTCTCAAATAGATGAGTGAGTGGATTTGGGCTAGGCGCATGCTCGTCAAACTCTGCATGACGTCGACTACGTACCACGTGATATTGTTCAGCGATATTAGCGAAGTTAAGAAAATGTGAGAATGCTCGTGTTAAGGGCAAAATCTCCTCATCTTTTAGCCCAAGGAAAAGCTGTTCTAACTGCTTCTCAGCTTCTATTTGACCGTCACGTGCACCTTTAGCTAAAGCGCGAATTTGCTCAATTTGATTAAACAAATCTTGCCCAGCATGTAGTTTTAATGTTTCGCCAAGTAAGTTGCCCAGTAATCGGACGTCTTCCCGTAATGGAGCTGTGATTTGTTGAATCATTCTATTTCTCCTGATGTTCTCATTCGACTATAACGTGATTGAGAGACAATCCAAGAGCAGAACGTAAAAAAATGTGAATTTTATTTAATTTTTGGGTTGATATTTAAGCAAAAAAAGCTCAATCGCTTGTTGAATCATCTGATCGATTTCACTCGCGGTCGGCACTTCATCCAATCCGAGTAGAACTCGGTAATGACGTAAGCCCAACATTAAAGACACGATTAATTCAGTTTGCTTTAAAGGATCGTCAGCACGAATAAATTTAAGTGCGATTGCCTGCTCAAAAAAATTACACCAAACATTGCTCATACGCGTATGTGAAGCATCAAAAAACTGCTGTGTTAAAGGGCTTTGTTCTGCTGCGAGTTCGAACAATAAGCGATCAAGTTTTAATGCCTCAGGAAGATAAATAATAGTTAAAGCACGATGGCACATCAGATAGAGTGCTTGTGTAAAATTGGTTTCTGCCGTGAGAATGATTTCTTTAGCACAAATAGATTCTTCACAGGTTTCTTCTATTGCACAGATAAATAAATTGGCTTTGTCTTGAAAGTGGTTATACACGGTCAGTTTCGTGACGCCTGCTTCTTTGGCAATTTGATTCATGTTGGCAACGTGATAACCCATTTTTAGGAAAAGAGATTTCGCAGCCTGTAAAATTTTAGCTCTTTTTTCCAAATCTTTAGGGCGACCACTACTGTTTTGCACGTTATCGTTCTCTTTTAATTAAATTAAAAATCAAATAAATAACTTTAATTTTTAATTAGTGTACTCATGGGTATATTAATTAAAAAATAAACAATTTATCATGATATTCATATTGTGCCTTAAAAAATCAATTTGAATAAGAGCGAAAAAGAGATGAATCTGCTAAATCATGTAATTGTGGGATTGCTCGTACTCAGCAGTGTCACTTTAACAGCATGTCAAAAAGAGGTTCCAAAGACGGAAGAAATTCCTTATGTCATGGTCGCGCAACCGAGTAGTAATCATATTGATCAAAAAAGCTATGCAGGTGATGTACAGGCGAGACAGCAAACGGCATTGGCATTTCGTGTTGGAGGACAAATTACCGAACGCTTTGTTGATGTTGGTGATCGAGTCAGAGTTGGGCAAGTATTAGCGAAGTTAGATGTTAAAGATGCTCAGTTACAACTTAATGCAGCTAAAGCACAGCTAGACAGCGCACAAGCAGCAGCAAAAATTGCAGCGCAAGAATATCAGCGTTATCAGCAATTATTGCCAGTAAATGCAGTCAGTCGCTCACAATTTGATGCGATCAAAAATCAATACGAAGCGGCACAAGCAAGTTTGCAACAAGCACGCTCAAACTATGAAGTTTCTTCGAATCAAACGGGATATAACCAGCTGATCTCCAATAAAAATGGCGTGATTACCGAACGTCAAATTGAAGTGGGTCAGGTGGTTGCAGCAGGACAGGCTGCCTATCTGCTCGCGATTGATGGAGAGCGTGAAGTTGTATTTGGAGTCCCTGAACAAGCAGTCGCAACGATTAAAGTGGGGCAGCCTGCTTGGGTCACACTGTGGTCTCAGCCAGACCTTCGCTTTGCAGCTAAAGTACGAGAGGTTTCTCCTGCTGCTGATCAATCTCGAACATTTACGGTCAAGGTTTCCTTATTGGAAGGTCAATCTAGCATTCAGTTGGGACAAAGTGCGCGTGTATTCTTTGTTGCAAATCAAACGAATGTCCTCAGCGTCCCACTTTCTAGTGTGACGGCTAATGATCAGCAGGCATTTGTATGGGTCGTGACGACAAATAAGACCTTACGTAAAGTTCCAGTTCGCTTGGGTGCTTATGGTCGAGATAGTGTTCCTGTCCTGTCTGGTTTAAAAGCAACGGACTGGGTTGTGGTTGGCGGTGTACATTTGTTACGTGAGCAACAAAAGATTCATCCTGTAGACCGAGAGAATCGTGAAGTCACGATCAAAACTGGAGGTTAATCATGAAATTTAACCTCTCAGAATGGGCACTGAAAAATAAAGGCATTGTGCTTTATTTTATGCTGCTACTCGGCATCGTCGGGATTATGTCTTATTCCAAGCTGTCGCAAAGTGAGGACCCACCTTTTACCTTTAAAGTGATGGTGGTACAGACTTATTGGCCAGGTGCAACGGCTAAAGAAGTCTCGACACTCGTGACCGATCGAATTGAAAAAGAATTAATGACTACAGGTCAGTATGACCGCATCATGGCTTATTCACGTCCTGGTGAATCTTTGGTGACTTTTGTTGCTAAAGACAGTTTACCTTCGAGTGCAATACCTGATGTTTGGTACAACGTCAGAAAAAAGGTCAATGATATCCGCCATCAGTTACCCAGTGGTGTACAAGGACCATTTTTCAATGATGAGTTTGGCGATACTTTTGGCAACATCTATGTCCTTACAGGGAACGATTTTGACTATGCGGTAATGAAAGAATATGCCGATCGTTTGCAACTGCAATTGCAACGAGTCAAAGATGTGAGCAAGGTCAATTTAGTCGGATTACAAGATCAAAAAATATGGATTGAATTATCCAATACCAAAGCGGTGCAGCTCGGTGTACCTGTGACAGCGATTCAAGAAGCGATACAAAAGCAAAATGATATGGCAAGTGCAGGATTCTTTGAGACTGGCACAGATCGTATTCAACTTCGCGTCAGTGGACATTTGCACAGTGTAGATGATCTGAAAAAAATGCCGCTATTGGTCGGTGATAAAACCATTCAATTGGGGGATGTTGCTGATGTTTATCGGGGCTTCAGTGAACCTGCTCAGCCTCGCATGCGTTTTATGGGGGAAAATGGAATTGGCATCGCGGTTTCGATGCGCAAAGGCGGTGACATTATCGCTTTGGGCAAAAACTTAGAAACCGAATTTAATCATTTGCAGAAATCATTGCCTGTGGGCATGAAACTTCAAAAAGTTTCAGATCAACCCGTCGCAGTACAACGCAGTATTCAGGAATTTTTAAAGGTATTGGCTGAAGCGGTTATTATCGTTTTATTGGTCAGCTTCTTTTCATTGGGTTTTCGCACAGGACTGGTGGTGGCTTTGTCTATTCCACTCGTTTTGGCAATGACCTTTGCAGGGATGAATCTATTTGATGTCGGTCTGCATAAGATTTCCCTCGGTGCCTTGATTCTTGCACTCGGTTTGTTGGTCGATGATGCCATTATTGCTGTTGAAATGATGGCAATTAAAATGGAGCAGGGCTATAGCAGACTCAAAGCAGCAGGATTTGCGTGGCAAACCACGGCATTTCCAATGCTGACAGGAACATTGATTACCGCAGCAGGTTTCTTACCGATTGCAACGGCACAATCAGGCACTGGCGAATATACACGTTCTATTTTCCAAGTCGTAACGATTGCGTTAATTGTGTCATGGATAGCAGCCGTACTCTTTGTTCCATATTTGGGTGAAAAATTACTCCCTGACTTCACCAAGCAACAACAGAAAGCAGCATGGTATTTGAGGCTTTGGGCGAGATTGCGGAAACAGCCTGAACCTGTTGTACAGGCACATGGACAGCACCATGATCCCTATCAAACCAAGTTTTATCAGTCTTTCCGTCGTATGGTAGAGCTCTGTATTACGTACCGTAAAACAGTAATCGGAGTCACGGTGGCAATCTTTGTTTTATCAGTTGCGATGTTTAAATTCGTTCCTCAACAATTCTTTCCACCATCTAACCGTGCAGAAATCTTAGTGGATTTAAAACTTGAAGAAGGTGCGTCACTGACAGCGACTGAACAGGCTGTTAAAAAGGTGGAGTCATTCTTATCTAAACAAAAAGGGATCGATAATTATGTTGCCTACGTTGGAACAGGTTCTCCTCGCTTTTACTTACCTTTAGACCAACAACTACCGCAAGCCAGTTTTGCGCAGTTTGTCGTACTCGCATCGTCTTTAGATGATCGTGATGAAATTCGCCGTTCTTTAGAAACGCAAATCAAGCAATTATTGCCTCAAGTGCGTACGCGTGTTTCGTTGCTCGAAAATGGTCCACCAGTGGGATACCCATTGCAATATCGTGTTTCAGGAGAAGATCTAAGCACCGTGCGTCTATGGGCACAAAAAGTGGCAAAAGTGATGAGTGAAGATCCGAATACCACCAATGTGCATTTAGATTGGGGTGAGCCAAGCAAGATTATTGCTATCGAAATCGATCAAGACCGTGCGCGTCAAATGGGTGTTACGAGTTTTGATTTAGCCAATTTCTTGAATGCTTCGGTGACTGGTACAGTGATGAATCAGTATCGCGAAAAACGTGAGTTAATTGAAATTCGCTTGCGAGGAGATCAGGCTGAGCGTGCAGAAGTGGCATCTTTAGCATCTTTAGCCGTTCCGACAACGCAGGGCACAACAGTCCCATTGGCACAGATTGCAAAAATCGAATCACGATTTGAAGAAGGCTTGATTTGGCATCGTAACCGTTTACCAACCATTACTGTAAGAGCAGATATTCGTAGCCATCTACAACCTGCCACGGTAGTTCAGCAGTTAGCTGATCAGATGCAGGACTTGCGTGATGATCTGCCAAATGGTTATTTGCTCGAAGTTGGGGGAACTGTTGAAGAATCTGCTAAGGGTCAAAGTTCAGTCAATGCAGGAATGCCATTATTCCTAGCTGTAGTGATGACTTTGCTCATGATTCAATTACGCAGTATGTCGCGTGCGACGATTGTATTGTTAACCGCACCATTAGGGTTAATAGGCGTTGTTGCATTCTTGCTATTGTTTAATAAGCCTTTTGGTTTTGTGGCTATGCTTGGGACAATCGCCTTGTCTGGTATGATCATGCGTAACTCATTGATCTTGATTGATCAGATTGAGCAAGATATTCAGGCTGGACAAGCAGCATGGGATGCGGTGATTGATGCGACGATGCGACGATTCCGTCCGATTGTACTGACAGCACTCGCTGCAGTTCTTGCAATGATCCCACTTTCACGCAGTATTTTCTTTGGTCCAATGGCTGTTGCAATTATGGGTGGATTGATTGTTGCGACCTTATTAACCCTATTTTTCCTGCCTGCACTCTATGCAGCGTGGTTTAAGGTCAAAAAAGCAACATATCTAACGTAATTATTTTGTGAATAAAGGTGCGAAATATTGAAAATTTCAATATAGTAGCACCTATATTTTAAGACCAAAAAATAATTGAATTTCATTGCATGATTGATTTGGCAAAATGCATGGATTGAGGTGAAATAGAGCATGGGGCAAGACAATATTGAACAGCATCGTCGCTATGTAGCGATTTCTTACGTGTTCATGTTTCTTGCATTATTTACAATTTTGTTTGCTGCGTTTGCATACATGTTTGCACGAAAAGTTGCGATTGTGGATAATGCCGAAGTTTGGATTCATGCGCATGCCCTATGGATCATGCGTAATGTGCTGTTATTTATTATGATGGCTTTTTTTGCCTCTTTGTGGTTTATCCCATTGTTCTTTTTTGCATGGGACAGTGCAATTTGGGTGACTGCTACAACAGTCACAGGTGTCGTATTTAGTTCAATTGCTTGGTTATTCTTGTTGAATGCTTGGCTGAAAGGACTTTCTAAGTATTTAAAAAATAAAGCAGTTTTCTAATAAAGCTGCTTTTTTATTAACTTAGACCTTGTAAATTTGTAATATAGCCCCTATCTAGGCTCTGTTGATCTCAAAAATAAGATCAACAGAGCCTATTTATTCGTAGAGATTTAATAAATTCCGTGAGGAGCATCGCCAACCATGGCTAAACGTGATTATTATGAGGTTTTAGGCGTTTCGAAAACCGCAGGTGATGATGAGATCAAAAAAGCCTATCGTAAGTTGGCGATGAAGTATCACCCTGACCGTAACCCTGACAACGCTGAAGCTGAAGAAAAATTCAAAGAAGCATCAGAAGCCTATGAAATCCTGTCTGACAGTGAAAAGCGCAGTATGTATGACCGTGCTGGACATAGTGCATTTGAAGGTGGTTTTGGTGGTGGCGGTGGCTTCGGTGGCGGTTTTAGTGCCGAAGATATTTTCAGCCAATTTGGTGATATTTTTGGTGGTGCATTTGGTGGCGGTCGCCAGCAGCAACGCCAACGCCGTGGTTCAGACCTCCGCTATGTGATGGAATTGACCTTAGAAGAAGCAGTTAAAGGCGTTAAAAAAACCATTACTTTTACGGCTCCTGCGCCATGTGAAACTTGTGATGGCAAAGGATCTAAAAATCCAAACGATGTCGAAACATGCCGTACTTGTCATGGTTCAGGTCAAGTTCGTATGCAACAGGGCTTCTTCTCTGTGCAGCAAACTTGTAGCACCTGTCGTGGTCAAGGCAAAATTATTAAAAATCCTTGTAATACTTGTCATGGCTCTGGTGTTGCAGATCGTCAACAAACACTTGAAGTTACCATCCCTGCGGGTGTGGACAACGGTGATCGTGTTCGCTTAACAGGTAAAGGCGAAGCGATTCGTGATGGTCAATCAGGTGATTTATACGTTGAAGTGGTTGTGCGCGAGCATGAGATTTTCCAACGTGATGGCGCTGATCTATATATGGATGTGCCAGTTAGTATCGCGGATGCCGCTTTGGGTAAAGAAATTGAAATCCCAACCTTGGACGGTCGTGTGAGTTTGAAGATTCCTGAGGGGACTCAAACGGGTAAATTATTCCGTTTACGTGGCAAAGGTGTTCGTCCTGTACGTAGCAGTATGGTGGGTGATTTACTTTGCCGCATCGTTGTAGAAACCCCAGTAAATTTAACTAGCCGTCAACGCGAGTTACTTAAAGAATTACAAGCATCTTTAGATGGTGATGGTCATGCATCGTCTCCAAAGAAAAAATCATTCTTTGATCGCCTCTTTGATTAATAGGCATCAATAAAAAAACCTGCTTCGGCAGGTTTTTTTATGGGAAATTTTAAATCCTCAGCAACCTTCATTTTTCAAATGAGGGAGCATTGTCTATCCTATAACATACTGAATTAGCAGAAATTTACCCTCTATTTTTAAAGAGGTGTTAGGGGGATTTAAGTCTATGATAAGTAATACTTTATAGATGTATAGATGCCATTCATTTGCTATAGTAGCGAAATTGTTTAAATAAAAGACTGGGAAACATTATGTCAACTTCTCCACGCATTGGGATCTTAGGTGCTGGCGGACGCATGGGCCGTATTCTGATTCAGGCTGTACAAGAAGCAGGCTATCAACTTGCAGCAGCAGTAGAACGCCCTGAAAGCAGTTTAGTCGGCGCAGATGCAGGTGAGCTTGCAGGCGTTGGAAGTTTGGGCGTAAAGATCGTTGGCAGTTTAGCTGAAGTATTAAAAGATTGTGACGTGGTGATTGATTTCACTGCACCAGCCGCAACAGAACAACACTTAAAGCTTTGTCGTGAAGCTGGTGTAGCGATGGTGATTGGAACGACGGGCATGTCTGAGGAACAAAAAGCATTCTTAGATGAATCAGCAACTCAAACCCCAGTTGTTTATGCTGCAAACTATTCTGTAGGTGTAAATGTATCAATCAAACTTTTGGAACTTGCAGCAAAAGTATTTGGTGATACGGTCGATATCGAAATCATTGAAGCACATCACCGTCATAAAGTAGATGCACCGTCTGGCACAGCATTTATGATGGGTGAAGCAATCGCTGATACCTTAGGGCGCAACTTAAAAGAAGTTGCAGTCTATGGTCGTGAAGGCTATACGGGTCCACGTGATCGTCAAACTATCGGTTTTGAAACCATTCGTGGTGGCGATATTGTGGGTGAGCATACCGTTATGTTTATCGGTGAAGGTGAACGTGTTGAAGTGACGCACAAAGCGACAAACCGTATGAACTTCGCTTCGGGTGCAGTACGTGCAGCAGCATGGGTTGTAGGGCGTGAAGCTCGTAAATATGACATGAAAGATGTCTTAGGCTTTAACGATATTCAAGTATAAAAAGTTCCCTTTTTGCACTATAAAAAGAGCTTATTGCGCTTTCAATAAATCCCAAAAAGCACGATAAGCTCCAAACCTCATTACAACAATTGAGCATGACATGAATAAAAAACATATTGTTCTTGCTACGCTGCTAAGTGCGACGAGTTTGGTCGTCAGTGCCGCAGAAGCTCCAAAACTCAGTTTGCATCGAAATAATATTAAAGTTTGGACATATCAAACTAAAAATAATCCAGTATTCCAATATAAAGCAGAAACAACGTTTGATGTGCCATTAGAACGGGCTGTAGCCGTAGTTCTTGATGTTGAACGCACCCCACAATGGGTTCCATATGTGGGTAAGGCTCAACTATTATCTCGAGACGAGAAGAAGGGCGAGTTCACATTATATATGGTGCTTGATTTTCCTTTTCCATTAAAAGATCGCGATGTGGTGATTAAAGGGAAAATGAGTAAAAATGCGGATGGCAGTATTAGTATTAAAAACAATGCCATTAAAAATAACTATCCTGAACAGCCTGATGTGATTCGTTTAACCCGCTATGAGGGTGATTGGACTTTTCAAAAGTTAGCAAATAATAAAGTCAAAGTATCTACAACAGGTTATGCAGATCCAGCTGGTGCAATTCCGCTTAGTTTTGTGAATATGTTTGTACAGCAACAACCCTATCAAATGCTGATGAAAATGAAAAAGGAAGTGAATAATCCTTTGTATGCACAACCGAAATTACCAGATGTACTGAAGTAATAAAAAAGCCTGATTCAATCAGGCTTTTTTATGTTCTAGGTTTGGGTGCAGTGCTGATAGTTAAGCTTAGATCGAGATGCGAGAAAGATTTGGATAAACACCAAAAGTAATCCAATCGCTGCAAGAGCTGCTCCGATCATTGATACTGAGGCATAGCTCAGACCTAGACTTAAAACAGCTCCTCCTGCCGCCGCGCCAACTGCATTGCCTAAGTTAAATGCTCCGATATTTACAGAGGAAGCGAGACCAGATGCTTCATGTGCTACCGACATAACGCGCATTTGCAGTGATGGTACAATTGCAAATGCTGCCGCGCCCCATAGAACCAGCCCAACAGCTGCTCCGACTTGGGTTTGGGCCAGCAGAGGGAAAACGGCCATCAATACAATCAAGGCGATGAAGAAGCCAATTAACGTCTTATCAATAGATCGATCTGCAAGCTTGCCACCTAGATGGTTTCCAATCGAAAAGCCAACTCCAATTAAAACTAACATCATGGTGATAAACATCGGTGAGGCGTGATTGAAAGCAACTAAACTCGGGGCGATATAGGTGTAAAGGGTAAACATTGCGGAGGCACCGAACACGGTGGTAAGAAGTGCCAAAATCACAGGGAGCCGAGTGAGAACTTTTAATTCCATTTTAACGTCGGGTTTTTTTCCAACAGCACCCACAGGCAGTGCTTTCCATAGAGAAAACATCGTTACTACACCCAACACCGCAATCGCAAGAAAAGACATCCGCCAGCCAATGGTTTGTCCTACCCATGTCGCTAAAGGAACGCCACCAATATTGGCAATTGTTAGTCCCATGAACATGGTAGCTACAGCACTGGCTTGTTTATGTGCAGGTACGACACTCGCAGCGACGACTGAGCCAATCCCGAAAAAAGCACCGTGATTGAGACTGGTAATCAAGCGTGCGCCCATCAGACTCATATAATTTGGTGCAAATGCCGCAATTAAGTTGCCTATGGTAAAAATGGCCATCAGAAGAATTAAAGCATTGCGACGAGCAAAACCACCGAACCATAAAGTGACGATTGGGGCACCTAGCATCACCCCCAAGGCATAACCTGTAATCAACATACCTGCACTTGGAATCGAAACACCAAGATCATGGGCAATGTTCGGCAATAAGCCCATAGGCGAGAATTCAGTGGTTCCAATGGCAAACGCACCAATAGCTAATGCGAGCAAAGGAAGATTGATGCGCTGCTTCATGTTTATTTATCCCATACTGGTGCAAGTTCAGGTGGGTCAATTTCACGACCATTACGATCCAGTTCCGCAATCAGCTGCATCTCTTGTCCGCTTAGTTTTAATTCTTGTGCTTTCAAGTTGCTGATCAGGTTCTCACGTTTGGTTGATGATGGAATAACCGCATAACCCTTTTGTAATGCCCAAGCTAAAGCAACTTGTGCTGAAGTAGCCTGATGTTGTGCTGCAATCTCAAGCAAAGTTGGGTCTTTGAGCACTTTCCCGTAAGCAAGAGTCATATAAGAGGTCACATCAATCTGTTGTTGTGTCAGGTAATTTGCCAAGTTTTGATTTTGCAAATAAGGGCTTAGTTCGATTTGATTGGTGGCAATATGTTCCGCGCCAATGCTATCAATCGCTTGTTGAGTAAGTGCAATATTGAAATTTGAAATCCCAATGAGTTTGGTTAAGCCTTGTTGTTTGGCTTCTAATAATAATTGCATCACTTCTGTGATATCTGTCCCTTGCGATGGTGCTGGCCAATGGATTAAGGTCAGATCAACTGCTTCAGTGCCTATTTTTTGCAAACTTTCTTTTAGGCTTGGGATCAGGCGTTGTTCAGAAAAGTTATTGACCCATATTTTTGTAGTTAAGAATAAATCTTGGCGAGCAATCCCGCTTTCACGGATAGCCTGTCCTACTGCTGCTTCATTCTCATAAATTTGTGCTGTATCAATAGCGCGATAGCCGACATCTAAGGCAGTTTTGACTGAATCAATCAGGATTTTATCATTTAAACGATAAGTACCTAAACCAAATTGAGGGATTTGCATATTCTTCACCTAATTTTTTAACTCAAAAGAGTCTAATTTGTTGATGAAGGCAATTTTGCGATGATTATTGTTGCTAAAAAATAGATGAATTTGCAAAATATAGTTGACTGAATATCAACAATAGGGGGTGATAATGAAATCAAGTATTGAGGAATTGCTCGCTTTTATAACGATTGTTGATACAGGTTCATTTATTGCAGCTGCTGAGCGATTAGGTCAAACAGCATCTGGCTTGAGTCGTTCTTTGAGTCGTTTAGAGTCTAAGCTTGAAGTGACTTTGCTGGAACGCACCACACGAAAATTAAAACTCACTCAAGAAGGTCAGCAGTTCTTAGCGCATGCCCGAAAGATTTTAAATGATTTGAGTGTGGCCGAAGAGGCTTTGCAGCGTTCAGATCAAGATACATCTGGTTTGATTCGTGTTGATTCGGCTGCGCCATTTATCTTGCACGTGATTGCTCCTTTGATGCGCGTATTTCGGCAGCGCTATCCGAATATTGAAATTGAATTAAACAGTAATGATCAAGTGATTGATTTACTAGAGCATAAAACTGATGTCGCATTTCGCTTTGGTGAATTACATGATTCAAGTCTTCATGCAAAATTGGTATGTAAAAGTCGCTTGTATATTGTGGCAAGTCCACATTACTTAAAACGGATGGGGACACCGACGCAAGCAAAACAATTGTTACAGCATGATTTAATTGGCTTCACACGCCCGATTCATATTAATCAGTGGCCGATTAAAGTAGATGATGAATACTTCTTTGCACAAGCCAAAATCAAAGCATCTAGTGGGGAGACAGTACGGCAATTGTGTCTACGAGGACAGGGAATTGCACGATTATCTGAGTTTGAAATCTGGCAAGATTTAAACGAAGGACGTTTGGTCGCATTATTTGAAGACCAAATTGAGCACTCTTATCAAAGCATCCATGCTGTTTATTACCAACAAGAGCATTTACCCAAACGTGTTCGTCTCTTTATTGAATTTTTGTCTGAGCAACTAAGCCAAGGTTTTTCTGTGTGTCAGTAGATATGGGTGGAACTTGAACTTCGAGAACAGGAATAGATTCTCCTGTTGTTTGAGGGATAGACATGACAATCTGTTGCTCTTTGCGCGTACACTCCAAAACAACTGTTGGTAATAATGATGCGCTTACGACCACACCATTTTCATTGGGTTTTTTATAGGTCAACTCTACCGTATCTGTTTTGGTTTGAGGGTTATGATTTTTTAGTTTCCATAGCTCATAACCTTGTCGGTTTTGAATTTTCAAATAACCTTCAGCGAGAGATTTGCAAATTTCTTGCTGCTGATGTGTTTTCTGATCAGGCAACTGACAACCTGTAAGTAGCAATATACTCACTAAAAATAAGTTATTAATTTTCATTGTTTTACTCCTCTGCTGTTGATTTTTATAGCTTAAAGGTGTTGTATAAACCAATACAGATACAGAAATTTTTAAAAAATCAGTACAGACATGACATTTCAATATCAACGCTTGGCGGAACAGCTGTCACAAAAGATTTACCAACATGAACTGCAACCGCAACAGAAGTTAAGTTCATTAAGAGAATTTGCACGCCAACAAAAAATCAGTTTAAGTACAGCGCAGCAATGTTATGAATTGTTAGAAGCCAAAGGCTTGATCTATGTCAAGCCTAAATCAGGTTACTTTGTTAGCTCGAGACAATACCAAAGTCCGGTACCTGAAAGCCCAAAATTTGAATCGATGCCAAGACGAGTTTCAAATTTAGAGTTGCAAAATCAAATCCAAACGGCATCCATACAAAGTCATTTAACGCCCTTAGGTGCGATTCAGTTATCTCCTCATTTAATACCTGTGCATGGGTTACGCCGTTCTTTGCAGCGAGCTTTGAAGCATTGCCAACCTGAAGATTTTTTGTACTGTAATAAACAAGGACATCTACAGCTCCGACAAGCACTTTCTGATCATTGGCGTGAGGATGGTATCTATATCGCCCCAGACGATATTTTTATTAGTAATGGATGTATGCCTGCACTGTCACTCTTGATTCAGCAAATGAGTCGAGAGGGCGATAGTATTATCGTTCCAACACCAACCTTTAACGGTCAGCTTCAGCTCCTTGCAGGATTGAAACGTAAAATTATTGAAATACCTGCGGATCATCAAGGCATAGACCTAGAGCGGTTAGAATATTTTATGCAGCAGGGTAGTGCGAAGTTATGCTTACTGACTGCGAATTTTCAAAATCCTTTGGGCTATTGTCTGAGCAATCAGCAAAAGCAAAAAATTGCCGAGTTGGCACAAAAGTATCAATGCTTTGTTTTGGAAGATGATATTTATGCTGAATGTAGTTTTCAAAAAGAACGCCCTTTACCGATTCGTTATTGGGATCAACAGGGCTATGTAATTTGGTGTGGTTCTGTTTCTAAATCTTTATCCAGTGCTTATCGTGTGGGGTGGTTTTGTTTAGGTCAACAATTACAGCACTTAAGACCAGCTCTGTTAGCAAATAATGTTGGGGTTAATACCCCCTTACAGCTTGGTTTAGCCGACTTTATCTATAGTCGTGCCTATCGAGAGCATTTGGAGCGTTTAAGACCTGCTCTCATGCAGCAAGTCGAACAATATCGTGCATGTATTTTGGAGCAGTTTCAGGGGATTCCGATCGCACTTAGCCAATCGAGTGGTGGATATGCGCTGTGGATGCAACTACCAAACACCATTACAGGTTTAGAGTTGTATTATCGCGCGCAGCAATATGGAATCAATATCGTTCCAGGTGAGGTATTTGGTGAAGATCAGCGTTATCAGCATTTTCTACGATTAAACGCTGGCCATGCTTTGACTGATGAAATCCGCCAAGCTATTCAGCAGTTGGCGGATTGGGTCAGAGAAAGTCTCACGTCGAAATTGAGTTAGTCGAAGTCTGCTTTCAAGACGATGCGATAACGTGCTTGACCTGAATGAAGTCGCTCAATGGCATCGTTGAGCTGTGACATAGGATAGAGTTCAATTTGCGGGGCGATATTTTTACGTGCTGCAAATTGAAGAAGTTGACGAAGTGCTAAAGGGGAACCCGTCGGTGAACCTGTTACTGATTTGGCACCATCAATCAAAGCACCGACTGAAACTGGAATAGGTTCTAAAGTCAGACCTAGAAAATGCAATGAGCCATTAGGTGCTAAAGTACTGAGAAAGGCTTGCCAGTTTAGCGTCACATTGACTGTACTCAACAATAAATCAAATTTTCCTCGTTGAGCTTTGATGGCCTGCGCATCGCGGCTATTCACAACGTGATCTGCACCCATGGCTTTCAGCTCATCAGTTTTCTCAGGATTTGAGCTAAATGCCGTAATTTCACAACCCCATGCTTTGAGCAGTTTAATCGCCATGTGACCTAAGCCACCGATACCAATTACACCGACATGATGCGTGGCTTGGATTTTATGTTTAAGTAGAGGATCGAAAACGGTAATCCCGCCACATAACAAAGGACCTGCACTTTCTGGGTCTAAATCATCGGGTAGGGGAATCACCCATTGCCAGCCAGCTCGAACTTTATCTGCAAATCCACCAGCATGTCCTACGATCGTTGCAACACTGCCGCCAGTACATAACACTTGATTACCACCGATGCAGGGATCACAAGCTTGACAACTTTCTGCTGTCCATCCGATACCTACACGTTGACCTACTTTGAGTCCTTTCGCTTCAGAACCAAGAGCAGTGATGGTTCCAATAATTTCATGACCAGCAACCACAGGATAAGTAGATGATCGCCAATCATTATTAATCACTGAAATATCTGAATGACATAAACCACAATATTCAACTTTGACTTCGACTTGATGGGCTTGTAAATCGCCTGCGTCAAATTTATAAGGAACCAGTTGTTCACCTGCTTGCATCGCAGCATAAGCACGTATTTGATTGTTGCTCATGGAAGGACTCCTTTGGATAGGATTGTATTTTATTTAAAGGGACAATGATTTTCGTGATCGTTGACCATGCCCACAGCTTGCATGAATGCATAACAAGTCGTTGGACCCACAAACTTAAATCCACGCTTTTTTAAGGTTTTAGACAGGGTTTGGCTGATCTCTGTTTGTGCTGGGGCTTCTCGATAATTGATCACATCATTGTTCAATACATCGTGACTGACAAAAGCCCACAGCCATGCAGAGACATCGTCCACATCCTGCTTTAATTGTTGCCAAGCAATCGCATTGTCTCGAATTGCTTTTAGTTTACCTAAATGGCGAATCAGACCTGTATCACTCAGTTTATGTTCCAGTTGATCATCTGTAAGCTCGGCAATTTTTGCTACAGGATGTTGAAAGAAATGAGCACGGTAGTGTTCTCTTTTCTTGAGTACAGTAATCCAAGAAAGGCCAGCTTGTTGACCCTCTAGGCAAAGCATTTCAAATAAACGCGCTTCATCGTATTCAGGCTTACCCCATTCTTCATCATGGTAAGCGATATACAGGGGGTCATCAGAGCACCAACCACAGCGTTGAATTGTCATTTTGATGCTCCTTATCGTTATAAATATCGAGAAAATTAAAGTTTGAATGCAACCCATTCATTTGGGCGAGTATCCCAATAATACAACTCAGCAGAACTCAAATCAGTGAATTTCAACCAAAAGTCTTTACCAGATTTATCTGCGAAACCTGTGCTGATCAGCAAAGCATCTTCGGTGATTTCCATAATCCAACCTTGATAGCTGGTGCCATTCAGAATAATTTTTTGCTGATTTCCTGATTCTGCAAATGTAACCAGACGTTCTATCAATGCTTCTGACATTGTGTGTTCCTAACGTAAATATGGGTATGGATTGACTGCTCCACGCCCTTTGCCATTTAAATAAATACCGTAATGTAAATGCGGAGCAGTATGACGTGCATTACCTGTATTGCCGACATAGCCAATCACATCACCCTTGCGAATATAATCCCCAACTTTAAGTCCGCGTTTGTGGTCATCCAGATGTGCATAGTAGTGCCAAGAACCTGATGGTCCTAAGATCCAAATGACCTTGCCACCCAAATTATTATTGCGTAAATCTGCGATGAGTCCTTCGGTTGCACTATACACTTTCGTGCCACGCTCTGCCATGATATCAATCCCTTCATGGCTTCGCCCTTGGCTACGTGCAGCTCCCCAAGTATCGCGCAACTCGTTTTTGCGAACACCTTTTACAGGTATGGGGAGACGAGAGTCTAAGCCCATATTTTTTAATTTGCTGACTTGTGCACTGGGTAAAGGAGATGGTTTTTGGGGTGTGGTGGTACACGCAGATAGAAAAATAATGAGCAGTCCAATCACCGTATACGAAATTGAATGTCGCACATAAACTCCTATGTTTTGATCCATCGCATTTTAAAGTGTTTAAGTTTTTTGTTTTGCAGTGATCAGTTTCTTCATCGCGGTTGGAATACCTTTAGCAATCGCAGATTCTGGTGTGAGCCATATCCCATTTAATTCTAAGCTCAGTTGTTCTTTCTGATCATGTTCCACGTGGAACATTTTTTCATCGAGCAACCATGTGAAGTGTGTAAAACTATGACTGATCTGTAAGGATGATACTTGAGCTTGTAACTTAAAGTGCTGTTCGATCTGTTGTAATTCAGTTGCACTTTCAATGATAGGAAGACAATACAATCCACCCCAAAGACCATGAGCTTCACGCTGTTGCCAAAACCATTCTTCACCTGACTGAATCACAACGACACTTGCTGTTTTAACAGGAACAGGTTTCTTGGTCTTTTTAAATGGCAACTCTTGTTCTAGGCCTTGTTGATATGCCTGACAGTGTTGTTGCATAGGGCAATATAAACAGAGAGGTTTTTTCGGAGTACATACTGTTGCACCCAAATCCATAATGGCTTGGGTATAGTCATGATTTCGCTGTTCTGGACATAAATCTTCAGCAATTTTCCATAAAGCACGCTCATGTTGTGGCTTGGATAAATCATCTTCAATCGCAAAGAAACGAGCCAAAACACGTTTCACATTGCCATCCATGATTACACCGTATTGACGCAAACCGAGCGACATGAGCGCCCCTGCGGTTGAGCGTCCGATCCCAGGAAGTTCAATCCATTGTTCTAAGGTTGCAGGGAATTTACCTTGCTGATGAACAATCGCTGCGGCTTTGTGCAAATTTCTTGCTCTTGCATAATATCCAAGACCCGCCCAAAAAGGAGCAACATCATCCCAGCTTGCCTGACCTAGATCATTTACGGTAGGAAAGCGTTGAATAAAACGATCGAAATATTGCAACACTGTTTTGACTTGAGTCTGTTGCAACATAATTTCTGACACCCAAACTTTATACGGGTCATCGGCAACTTGCCAAGGTAGGTCATGGCGACCATGTTGATCAAACCATGTAAGTAAAGCATCAGAAAATGAGAAATCAGACATGAATCAGAACATTGAAAAGTAGAATTATAGTATAGCGGAAATATGCACTAGAGGGTTTGTGCGAAGAGCTCATGAGCTTTACGATTTCTATCTAGGAGGATGAGAGGATTATCTGAAATTTCTAAAAACTCTCGAAAAAAATTGCACTCTGTTGGCGACATCCATGTCGCCGTTTCACAAGTCAATGTTGGCGAGTATTGGTATAAATACGAATTTTAAAATTACTTTAAATGCTTATCTAACAATTCATACATCGCTTCAAGACCTTGACGCTCTGCTTCTGCGTTATAGCCCAAATCTACGTTATTGGCTTTAGCACGCTCATCGGCTTGTGGGTTACTAAAACCATGTTTAGCATCTTCGAAAATAATTACTTCATGGTTCACTTCAGCAGCGTGCATTTCTTCACGGAAACTTGCAACATCGTCCAAAGTCACCATGCTATCTAGTTCACCATGTAACACTAAGATTTCTGCTTTTAGCTTACCTTTTTCAGCAGGAGCTTTGGGACTGAGATTCGCATGGAACGTTGTTACCGCTTTTAAGTTAGCACCTGAGCGAGCTAGATCCAATACCACTTTGCCGCCATAGCAGAAGCCAATCGCTGCAAGTTTTTCGGCATTTACCTCAGGCTGATTTGCCAAAGTATTTAGACCTGCTTGTGCACGATCAACTACAGTATCCACATGCTCAAACGTTTGCATCATCCATTCGTATGCTTGTGTTGAAGTTGTTGTTACTTTCTTATCACCATACATATCAATTGCGAGAGCAGCAAAGCCGTGTTCAGCCAGTTCACGTGCACGTTGTTCTGTATATTCATTACGTCCCCACCATTCAGGTGCAACGATTACGCCTGCTGTCGGCATATCGATTGCAGGTGCAGCAAAATAACCTACCAAACGTTGACCATCTGGTGCTGTATATTCAATTTCACGAGTTGTAATCGGGAAGCTCATTTTCAAATCCTAATCTGTATTTTTAGAATGCATTGATTAAAACATAAAAAGCAAAAGTTGATACGCTGAGAAAACTAATAAACTGTTGCTTTTGTTAAATAATGGCAATAAAAAAGAAGAATACAAAGATTCTTCTTTTTATAAATTGAGATGTTGATTTTCTATACTTTGCCACGTGACAAAAAGCCCACGACAGCGAGAATAACAGCGACAACCAGTAAAATAACGGCAAAATCTTTGGATAAACCTGCTACACCACCAAAGCCAAGTAAACTAGCAATTAATGCGATGATTGCAAATATAATAGCCCAACGGAACATATGAGTTACCCTCCTAATTTTATTATGTTTTTACTATAGCGTGTATTTTTTGAGCAAAATGTGGTGTTTCTGTGGTTGAAATGTTCACTATAGAAAGAAGTGTTAAAAAGCGAATGATTTCAGTAACTCAGTTTTTTGAATTGGAATGCTATAATATGCACATTCTCCTCTTTAGCTTAAAACCATGTCTTTAGAACTGCGTCCGAACTTTTGGAAAAACTACTCACTTGATCAGCTAAACCCTGCTGAGTGGGAAGCTCTATGTGATGGCTGTGGTTTGTGCTGTTTGGTCAAGCTTGAAGATGAAGACACCGCAGAAGTCGTATATACCAAAGTGGCATGTAAGCTTCTAGACTGTAAAACGGCACGTTGTTCAGACTATGCACACCGCCAAGAGCATGTTGCAGATTGTCTACAATTAACCCCTGAACGTTTGCAAACGATTACATGGTTGCCCCCAAGCTGTGCTTACAGACGTCTGAATGAGGGGAAAAATCTTCCGTCATGGCATTATTTGAATACTGGCTCTCGTCAGAGTGTTCTAAAAGCAAAAAAATCTGCGGCAGGACGTTGTATTTCAGAAACTGAAGTTAATGAAGATGACATTGAAGATTATGTCGTACGGTGGGTGCGTTGATCTTTTAATCATATCGTTTGGTTAAGTGGATCTTGATCAAAAACAACAATTTTACAGTATTTCTATGTGCTGATCTCCGTAATATGAATGAATGCGAAGGGAGATCAGTCATGTCAAAATTATTTGTAGCACCTTTAATTTGTAGCAGTGCACTTTTGCTACTCGCTTGTGGTCCCAATAACACCAACTCTAAGGCACCAGAAAACTCTGTTCAACATACTCAAAATACGCTCAACCAAACTTTTCGAATTGATACTTTTGCCCAGTTTGATGAACCTTGGGCTGTTGTTGTCTTGCCTGATCAGCGTTTACTGATCACTGAGCGTAAAGGACAGTTAGAATTATTTGATCCTAAAACTAAGAAGAATCTTAATGTTCAGGGCATCCCCACTGTAAGTTATGGGGGGCAAGGTGGCTTAGGTGATGTAGTCTTGCATCCTGATTTTAAAAATAATCATTGGATTTATCTCAGCTATGCTGTGCAAGGCAGTGGTGGTTATGGTGCTGAAATTTCTTGTGCCAAACTTGATTTATCTAATCCTGAGCAACCGAAGTTAACGGATTTAAAACGAATTTGGCAGCAAGTACCTAAAGTGTCAGGGCAAGGACATTATGCTCATCGTATGTTATTCGGTGCTGATGGAAAACTTTGGGTAAGTTCAGGTGAGCGACAAAAATTCGATCCTGCCCAAGATATGAAAAGCAATCTAGGTAAGATTCTACGTTTAAATGAAGACGGAACTCCTGTATCAGATAACCCTTTTAGCCAACAAGGTGGCGTGACTGCTGAAATTTGGTCATTGGGTCATCGTAATCCACTGGGTATGGCGTTTGATGACCAAAAACAATTGTGGGTAGTGGAAATGGGGCCGAAAGGAGGTGATGAACTTAATCAGATTCTTAAAGGCGCGAACTATGGTTATCCAATCGTATCGAATGGCGATCATTACTCAGGATTACCAATTCCAGATCATAAAACTCGCCCAGAATTTAAAGCGCCTGCAATCGATTGGACACCTGTGATTTCACCTTCAAGCATGATTATTTACACGGGTGATAAATTCCCGTTATGGCAGCAGAAAGCTTTGATTGGTGGTTTGTCTTCCAAGTCGATTGTTGTGGTTGATTTAAAATCGCAACCCGTTAAAGAAGTGCAACGTTTGGATATGAAGCAACGAATTCGTGGCTTACAACAAGCACAAGACGGTTCGATTTGGGTGATTCAAGATGGTCCACAAGCAAAATTGCTAAAGCTCAATGCAAACTAAATATGAACTCAAAGTGAAAAGATTAATGATGCAGTCGAAATACCAAAATTTATTTTCAAATAAAACATTGATGTTGATTGGGCTGTTGTCCTGTAGCTCGAGTTTATGGGCACAGCCTTTAACTGAGCTACAAATAAAAAAGATTGTCGATCAGCAATTTAAACCACTTTTAGAAGAATACAAAATTCCTGGTTTAGCCGTTGCCGTGACTTTAGATGGTCAACATTACTTTGTAAATTATGGTGTTGCTTCGCTACAAAGCAAACAAGCTATGACCAATAGTACCTTGTTTGAACTTGGTTCAGTCAGTAAAACGTTCAATGCGACTTTAGCGGGGTATGCGCAAGCACAAGGGAGGTTGTCATTATCGGATCATCCTGCCAAATACTTCCCTGAGCTTAAAAATACAGCAGTGAATCAGGCTACATTGCTGAATTTGGGAACCTATAGTGCAGGTGGTTTTCCACTGCAATTTCCAGATGAAGTTGTTACTCAGCAGGATATGGTTCAATATTTTCAAAACTGGAAAACAAAAACCAAAATCGGGGAGGCTCGTCAATACTCAAATCCGAGTATTGGTTTAATGGGTTATGTCACAGCTTTGGCGATGAAAAAGCCATATGCGGAATTGATAGAGAAAACCTTACTTCCTCAATTAGGAATGACACAGAGTTATATTCATGTCCCTGAACAAAAGATGTCACAATATGCTTGGGGCTATAAGAATAACCAAGCAATCCGTGTATCAGCGGGGATGTTTGATGCTGAAGCCTATGGTGTTAAAAGCAGTAGTTCGGATATGCTGAAATTTTTAGATGCACAGATCAATTCAGCTCAATTAGATCGGCCAATTCGTCAAGGCGTTGAAAATACCCATATCGGTTATTATAAAGTCGGTGCAATGACGCAGGGTTTGGGATGGGAGCAATATGCTTATCCCGTTAAGCTTGAAACACTTTTACAAGGCAACTCAAGTAAAATGGCTTTAGAAAGCCATGCAGTAACGCTGATCAAACACCCCCAAATTGCCTCACAATCCACTTATTTTAATAAAACAGGATCTACCAATGGCTTTGGAGCTTATGCCGCATTTGTCCCTCAGCATAAAATCGGTATGGTGATGCTCGCCAATACCAATTTCCCAAATGAAGCGCGTATTAAAGCAACCTATCAAGCGATGCAGCAGATTCTGAAACAGAAGGCAGCCCCTTAACTTGATCAGTTGTTGGTAGATTCAAATTGTAGATTTGATTCAGACACAATAGACTAGGATAAAACAGCATAAAGTCAGTGATGATGTCAGATACGCATATTCCTTTACCTGAACGTTTACGTCCTCGTGACTTATCCGAAATTATCGGACAAGATCATTTGTTAGGTGAAAATGCACCTTTGCGCCAAATGATTGATCAAGGGCATTTACCTTCGATTATCTTTTGGGGTCCGCCAGGGGTAGGTAAAACTACGATCGCATTATTGCTGGCGCAAGCAGTTGATCGCCCATTTATTAGCTTATCTGCGCTGAATACTGGTGTAAAAGAGCTACGAGAAGTGATTGCGGAAAGTGGTGATCTGCTGACTCCAGTGGTGTTTATTGATGAGATTCATCGCTTTAATAAATCGCAGCAAGATGCGTTACTAAATGCGGTCGAAAAAGGCAAAATTACGCTGATCGGCGCAACCACAGAGAACCCATCTTTTGAAGTTAATAGCGCTTTACTGTCGCGTTGTCAGGTCTATACGCTGAATAGTTTGGATGCTGATGCCATTCAAACACTCATCAATAAAGCGATTCAAAGTGATAAGTTTCTCAAAGAGCGTTTTATTCAAGTTGAAGAATATGATGCCCTGATTCAATTTGCTGCAGGTGATGCGCGTAAGGCGCTTAATCTGATCGATTTAATCGCCAGTACCTTTGAAGCTGATGTTGAAAATGTCGTGACCAACGCGATTGTCGTCAAAGTTGCACAGCAGAACATTGCGCGTTATGACAAGTCAGGTGAGCAGCACTACGATCTGGTTTCAGCATTTATTAAATCGATTCGGGGAAGTGATCCAGATGCTACCTTGTATTGGATGGCAAGAATGCTGAAAGGTGGAGAAGACCCAATATTTATTGCTCGTCGCATGTTGATTGCGGCATCAGAAGATATTGGAAATTCTAATCCAAATGCCTTGTTACTTGCAGGGGAGTGCTTCCGTTCAGTTCAAGCGGTGGGTATGCCTGAGGCGCGTATTATTTTAGGACAATGCGCAGTTTATTTGGCAACCAGCCCGAAAAGTAATAGTACCTATTTAGCCATCAATCGTGCCTTAGAGTTGGCAGAGAAAACGGCAAATTTGCCTGTACCATTGCACTTGCGCAATGCGCCAACCAAACTGATGAAGCAACAAGGATATGGGGTGGATTATTTGTATCCACATAATTATCCTGAACATTTTGTATTACAAGACTATTTGCCACCTGAATTGCGTGGTACGAAGCTGTATGAACGAGCCTTAAATAAACGTGAAGTTGAAGCTGAACGTTTGCAACAGCGCCGCTGGCAGCAAGAACAGCAACAGCAATAATACTTTCTGGGCGCGTGCCTCATTTTAAATTTACCAAAGCAGCATTTTAGTCCCGATTGATGGCATGTTGCTTTGGTTCCAAGATTCAATTGATATCAATATGAACTCAAAAACAGCAACACTGATTGGACTGCTTGCCATTTTGCTTTGGAGTTTAATTGTTGCGCTCATTAAAGAAGTAAGTACTCAGTTTGGTGCAGTTGGTGGTGCGGCATTAATCTATACACTTGCTTCAATATTCTTATTACTTTCTGTTGGTTGGACGCCTATCAAAAGTTTTCCAAAAACTTATTTGATTTGGGGTGCTTTTTTATTTGTCGCCTATGAAATTTGTCTTTCACTTTCAATTGGATATAGCCAAACAAATAGACAAGCAATTGAAGTCGGAATGGTCAATTATTTATGGCCAACTTTCACGATGGTTGCGGCGATTTTATTTAATCAACAAAAAGCAAATTTTCTGATTATTCCTGGCTTCGTTGTTTCTCTACTCGGTATTTGTTGGGTTTTGGGAGGAGAGCAAGGATTTGATTTGATTGGCATGGCTAACAATATTCAACAGAACCCACTGAGTTATGGATTGGCATTTCTAGGGACATTGTTGTGGGCGGCTTATTGTACCCTTACCGCACGAATCGCTCAGGGAGTAAATGGAATTACTTTATTCTTTATTTTGGTTTCGATCGTGCTTTGGATTAAATATCTTGTGATGGGGGGGAATGGCTTTATTTTTGATTGGTCATCCTCTATTTCCTTGGTTTTTGCTGCTGCTGCGATGGGCTTCGGCTATGCAGCTTGGAATGTTGGAATTTTGCATGGTAATGTGACATTACTGGCAGGAGCATCTTATTTTATTCCTGTGCTTTCCGCTTTTTTTGCTGCATTGTTACTGAGTACGCCTTTGGGTCTTTCTTTTTGGTATGGTGCGCTGATGGTGTGTGTCGGTTCTATACTGTGTTGGTTGGCGACAAAGGCGAAGTCATAAACAAAAAGTGTTTTTTATTCAAATCAGCTTGGTGAAATAGCTATTGATCAATGGTTTAAACTATTTATTGATTCAAAAATTTATCAAGCATTACAAAAATAACAAGTTATGCCTTTTTATATCAGAAAGAATGAGCTTTAATCTAAAAAGGCATAATAAAAATATAGTTTTAATCTATGACTTTTAAATATTTGAATAAACTGACGACAGCAACAATCATCGCCTTTACCTTATCAGGCTGTGCAAGTACTCCACTTGATCAAGATCGGTCAGAACAATTGTTTTTTGGTGGTCCGATCATAACGATGGAAGGTATGACGCCAACATATGCAGAAGCCTTGCTGGTTAAAGATGGAAAGTTTCTTTTTGTTGGTTCAAAAAAACAGGCAGAGCATTTAGCAAATTCGAATATTCAATCCATTGATTTAAAGAATAAAACACTTTTGCCAAGTTTTATTGATGCACACAGCCATGTAAATATGGTTGGATTCCATCAGATGGTTGCAAATCTTTATCCTGCGCCAGATGGTCAAGTTTCTGATATTGATTCTTTGGTTCAAGTATTATCTCAATGGAAAAAGCAAAATCCTCAAGTCATTCAAACGATGGGGGGGATGGATTTTGGGAAATGGTTATGATGATGCGCAATTAAGTGAACAGCGTCATCCGACAGCAACCGATTTAGATCGAGTCTCCAAAGATCAGCCCGTGATGATTTTACATCAATCAGGGCATCTCGCTTCAGTGAATCACAAAGCACTAGCCTTGTTAAATATCAATCAAAATACTGAAAATCCATCAGGAGGGATTATTCGTCGGGAAACCAACTCGAATGTTCCTAATGGGGTGCTGGAAGAGTCCGCATTATTTACTGCGATTGGTTCAATATTCAAAGATGTGCCACTGCAAGTGATGTTTGAAATTGCTCGTAAAGGTCTTGATGGTTATGTCAAAAATGGTTTCACTACAGTACAAGAGGAACGAGCAGATCAAGGTACGACGGAGATGTGGCAGGCGCTTGCCAAGCAAAATCAACTTCCGATAGATGTCGTATCTTATCCTGATATCACCACTAGCCAAGAATATATGCTTAAGCAAGGAAGTAGCCGACAATACGATCATCACTTCCGTATAGGTGGCGTTAAAATCAGTTTAGATGGTTCACCTCAAGGTAAGACTGCATGGTTAACTCAAGCCTATAAGATTCCACCTGAAGGTAAAGATAAAAATTATAAAGGCTATCCAGCGATCAAAGACGATCAACAGGTCGATCAATATATTAATGTAGCCTTCAAACATGGCTGGCAAGTGCTCGTTCATGCCAATGGAGATGCGGCAATAGATCAGTTTATAGGTGCTGTCAAAGATGCTACGGCAAAACAAGGTAAAGCAGACCGCAGAAGTGTATTGATTCACTCGCAAACGATTCGAGATGATCAGCTAGACCAATTGAAGGCTTTAGATATTATTCCTTCGTTCTTCTCATTACACACCTATTATTGGGGGGATTGGCATCGCCAACAAACACTAGGCGAGACGCGAGCAGCACATATTTCCCCAACAGCAACTGCACTAAAGAAAAATTTAATCTTTACCGAACACCATGATGCTCCCGTTGTTCCACCACATAGCATGATGATGCTCGATGCTACAGTCAATCGCGTGACGCGTAGTGATTATGTTCTAGGTGCCGATGAACGTATAAGTCCTTATCTTGCCTTAAAATCGATGACGGATTGGGCTGCTTATCAATATTTTGAAGATCAATATAAGGGTACGTTAAAGCAAGGAAAGCTCGCCGATTTAGTGATTTTAGATAAGAACCCACTGACTGTACCAAGCCGAGAAATCAAAAAAAATTAAAGTTTTGGCGACCTATAAAGAAGGTAAACTTATTTATCAGCAGTAGTCAAAATGAAGACATAAAAAAACCAGCTCAAAGGAGCTGGTTTTCTATAAATCATGAATGCTTAAAATGATTAGATATCATCTAAGTTAATGCCTAAACGTGCAGCAACTTCTTCATAAGCTTCAACCACACCGCCTAAACCTTGACGGAAGCGGTCTTTATCTAATTTTTTCTTGGTATCTTTATCCCATAAACGGCAACCGTCTGGAGAGAATTCATCACCCAATACGATGCGGTCATGGAACACACCAAATTCAAGTTTGAAATCAACAAGAATCATATTACCTGCATCGAATAATGCTTTAAGTACATCATTCACTTGGTAAGTAAGTTCTTTCATTTTTTCAAGTTGATCAGCAGTTGCCCAACCTAAAGCGATTGCTTGCGATTCATTTACCATTGGATCGCCAAGAGCATCATCTTTGAAGAATAATTCAAATGTAGGAGGCGTTAACTCTTTGCCTTCTTCAACACCTAAACGACGGCAAAGTGAACCAGCAGCATAATTGCGGATGACACACTCTACAGGAATCATTTGAAGCTTTTTAACAAGTACTTCCGTTGGAGAAAGTAACTTTTCAAAATGAGTTTCGATACCTGCTTCAGCCAACTTCTCCATGATGAAGGCGTTAAAACGGTTGTTGACCTTGCCTTTACGATCTAGTTGTTCGATTTTTTCGCCATTGAACGCAGAGGCATCATCACGAAAGACTAAAATCAGGTGGTCAGCATTATCTGTTTCATACACAGATTTTGCTTTACCAGTATAGAGCAAGGTTTGTTTTAACATGGGGGAACCTTTTGAATAATATGCCTAGTAAACGACTAGGCTGGCCAATTTTGATAAATCTGGGCTAATACTTCAGTTGCGACAGTAGGGTCAGCAAAAGTTGTATCAAGCTTAAACAGAGCAACAGTATTACTTGAGCCCACAGCAGAGAGTTTGAGTAGGTAATTTTGATCACCTACAGTAATCGTCGCCTCATAACCATTATCTGCTTGAGAGACAATCTTATAGTTGAGACTACTCAATGTTGCGAAAGTGTATTGCCAAGCTGCAGCAGTTGGACCTTCAACTTTAAGTAATGGGTTTTTATTGCCATCCATTACAAGTTGAGGACGACCTAAAGTTGCTGTAGTCGCATCACTGGTATTCGCTGTTGCCTGCATCGGATCAGGGCGAGGTAAAGCGTAACGGTTGCCACTTTTATTTTCGAATGTAGGTGCATGTTGAATCGCAAGTGGATCAACCGTTGGAGCTGGATACAATGGTGTAAATGGTCTTACCGTTGCATTCTCAGGGAATTTGAGAGGTTCCAGTGTTTTCGCATTTTTATAATCTAATGAGTGATTATTGAGGGCAAAGCGACCACAACCAGCCAAACTTAAAGCTGAAATAACAAGGACAACACCAAGACGTAATTGCATCATAAATTGCTCGTATTAAATTATTCCCGCAGCTTTTAGACTGTTACGGATAGGTTCACGATATTGTTCAGCGAGAGGGGTTAGCGGTAAACGAAGACCAGTGCTGATATAACCCATCTCATGCAAAGCCCATTTCACAGGAATTGGGTTTGATTCGCAAAACAAAATATTGTGTAGATTTGCAATTTGTTGATTTAAACGTTGAGCTTTTTCTTTGTCGCCAGCTAAAGCAGCTTCACAGACGTCACTCATTTGCTTTGGTGCAACATTCGCAGTTACAGAGATGTTGCCTTTAGCACCTAGTAGCATCAGTTCCCAAGCAGTTTCATCATCGCCTGAGTAAATAGCCATTTTACCAGCTAAACCTTCGATGAGAGCTTGTCCACGTGGAACATCGCCTGTCGCATCTTTGATACCAATAATGTTTTTCACATCTGCAAGACGAATAACAGTTTCATTTTGCATATCCACGCCTGTACGACCTGGAACATTATAAAGAATTTGTGGAATATCAACGGCCTCAGCGATAGCTTTATAGTGTTGGTATAAGCCTTCCTGAGTTGGTTTATTATAATATGGCGTTACAAGTAATGCTGCATCTGCGCCTAATTCTTTCGCAGCTTTGGTCAGCTCAATCGCTTCGCGTGTTGAGTTTGCACCTGTACCCGCAATAATCGGAATGCGTTTGTTTGCAACACGAATCACCTCTTTTATGACCTGAGTATGTTCTTCCATACTAAGGGTCGATGCTTCGCCTGTTGTGCCGACCGCAACGATACTGTGAGTACCTTGTTGGATGTGCCACTCAACAAGCTTCTCAAGACTCTTCCAATCTACGCTGCCATCTTCATACATAGGGGTGACGATTGCGACAATTGAGCCTTGAATATTCTGTGCTAGCTGAGTCATTTTGAAAAAATATCCTATTTTCCCATCCGAGATTGAAGTATTTGAAACGAAATATTGGATGGTTGCAGTATTTTGATTCGTCACTCAATCAATATGGTGAGTTGAATGACAATTATGCAAATTATGACTGATCAGCGACATAAGAACAATATGCTTTAGTTAAACTGTGGAAAACTTTAATTGATCTTTGTATTGAATTCTTTTCATTTGCTGAAAAAGTTAAACATGACTAGTCATAGAACAAGCAGCAGCGTATTTTAAAATGATGGAATTTAAATAGGGTGATCAGATGCTTAAGCAAGTAAAACAAAGTGTTTTAATTGTAGTGGATGTGCAAAATGGTTTCACGCCAGGAGGAAATTTAGCGGTGGCAAACGCCGATGAAATTATTCCGAAGATTAATCAACTTGCACAAAAGTTTAAGCATATTGTGCTAACGCAGGACTGGCACCCTGACCAACATATTTCTTTTGCAGATAATCATCCCAATAAAAAGCCCTTTGAGACCATCGAATTGGATTATGGTCGTCAAGTATTATGGCCTAAACATTGTGTTCAAGGGACGCATGATGCTGAATTTCATCCCCATTTAAATATTCCGACAGCCCAACTGATTATTCGAAAAGGTTGCCATCAAAATATTGATAGTTATTCAGCTTTTATGGAAGCAGATCGTAAGACACCAACTGGATTGAATGGATATTTGAGAGAACATCAGATAAATACTGTGTATATCGTTGGGATTGCTACAGATTTTTGTGTCGCTTGGACTGCGATTGATGCTGCTGAACTGGGTTTTGATACTTATGTGATAGAAGATGCCTGCAAGGGAATTGATTTAAACGGCTCTTTGCAACAAGCATGGCAAGATATGTTGCAAAAGGGTGTGCATCGCATCGAAGCCTCCAGTATTTTGCTTTAAACTTGTGGTTTATATCCCAAAAAAGCTACACTTTATTGAGTGATGCTTTGTATTTACCCAGATTTATTTGAGAGTTGTATGATTGACGAATTAGATGATTTTGATAAAAAAATTATTCATCATTTACAACTCAATGGTCGTTTAGCTAATCAAGAATTGGCTGAGCTGGTGGGGCTTTCGACCTCGCAATGTTCTCGTCGACGAATCCATTTAGAACAGACCAAAGTGATTACAGGATATTATGCTCAGGTGGCTCTGAGCGCAGATCCCACGCCAATTATGGGAATTATTGAAGTTAAATTGCAGAATTATAATGATGCGACGCATGATCGCTTTGTCGACTTTCTCTTAAGAGAACCTGCGGTTAAAGATATTCATAAACTTACAGGCAGTTATGACTTTGCACTTAAAGTCGCTGTTAAAAGCTTAGATGAAATGGTAAAACTGATTGGGATCTTGTCCTCCAGTGATTTTGGTGTAAGTAACTTAAATACCTCAATTGTTTTAGAAAAATTAAAAGAAAATGGCATCGCGATGAAATAAAAAAATTTGATCTATGACGCTAAAAGCTGATTAGTCAAATTGCTGGATATTCATATCTGATTGATCATTCGAAATCCGTTATTGTGAATATAAATTGCATTTATGATAAAAATATAAGAAAAAATTGCGAAAATTAAATAAAAATGATCAAATATGTCATATCTTTTTTAAAGATCTCTCCCTTCTGTTGTTCTCCTATTGAGTTATACCATTATGAATACCGATCAAAATGTATCTTTGGTAAGTCCAGTCATGTCTGCAATAGATCAGCATTCTAAGATTGAGGATGCCTTGGCCATGTTAATCGGTACTTTCATCTTATCTTTTGCAATGACGCTATTGCAGCAAGCGGGCATTATGACAGGTGGTACAGCGGGTCTATCCTTACTCATCCACTATGTGACCGATATTAAATTCGGGGTACTCTTTTTCCTGATTAATATTCCATTTTATTATTTTGCTTATAAAAAGATGGGTATGGGATTGGTGGTCAAAACCTTCATTGCTGTTGCTTTGCTGGCTAGCTTTACAGAGACCATTCCACATTTTTTTCAGTTGTCTGATGTCAATCCGATTTATGCAACTATCTTTGCAAATGTGTTGATGGGAGTCAGTTTTTTGATCTTATTTCGACATCGTTCGAGTTTAGGTGGAATTAACTTGTTGGTTTTATATCTGCAAGAGCGATTTAAAATTCCTGCTGGAAAAGTACAGATGGGCATCGATGTTGTAATTTTACTGGCATCGTTATTTTATGTGGATTGGAAGTTAGTTCTATTTTCAATTTTGGGTGCGGTAATTCTAAATTTAATTATTTTATTGAACCATAAAACCAGTCGTTATATTGCTTAATACGATCAAAAGTTTCTAAAAAGGAAATGGAAGAAAGACGAACCTTTCTTCCATTTTTTATTATTCGACTGTTACACTTTTTGCAAGGTTACGTGGCTGATCCACATCAGTACCACGCAATACAGCGACATGATATGACAGAAGCTGTACAGGGATACTGTAAACAATAGGTGCTAACCATTCATTGACTGCTGGGATATGAACTACGTGTTGGCGATCTTTTTCTTGGATTCCGCTATTTTCATCAGCAAAAACAAAAAGCTCGCCGCCACGCGCTTGTACTTCTTCCATATTCGATTTTAATTTATCGAGCATGTCATCATTTGGTGCCAAAATTACCACAGGCATTTCATTGTCAACTAATGCCAATGGACCATGTTTGAGTTCACCTGCCGCATAACCTTCAGCATGAATATATGAAATTTCTTTGAGCTTCAAAGCACCTTCTAGTGCGATTGGGAAGTGTGTTCCACGACCAAGGAATAAACAGTGGTTCTTTTCTACAAATAACGCAGACAAACGAAGAATCGAAGTATTGTGCTGCAAAGTATCTAGAATTACTTTCGGGCAATGCCATAAAGCTTCAGTAATTTCTGTTAACTGGGCATCAGAGAGACGTTGCTTCACTTGACCGATTTTTAGAATCAGTAACATTAATGCAGCAAGTTGCGTGGTAAATGCTTTAGTTGAAGCAACACCAATTTCAGGGCCAGCAAGAGTGAGTAAATGATGATCTGTTTCGCGAACCATCGATGATGTCGCAACGTTACAAATCGTCATCGTGCTAATGTCAATCGTGTTGGCTTTAGCGCGTTTTTGGGTTTCACGTAAAGCTGCTAGGGTATCTGCCGTTTCACCAGATTGAGAAATACAGATATACAGCGTATTTGCCACAATGACAGGCGTACGATAGCGGAACTCGCTGGCAATTTCGACTTGGCAAGGTACGCCGATTAATTGTTCAAACCAATATTTTGCAATCATGCCTGCGTGATAGCTGGTTCCACAGGCAATAATTTGTACCTGTTGGATTTTAGCAAAATCAGCATTGGCATATTGAAGAAAATCTTCACGCAAATAATTGCCATTTAAGGCTTGAGAAATGGTTTGCTGGATCGCTTCTGGCTGCTCATAAATTTCTTTGAGCATGAAGTGCTTATATTCACCTTTAGATGCGTTGCTAACCGTAGCATCCAGTTCTTTCACTGGGCGTTGAACAGCTTCACCTTGCGCAAAAACTTCAATGCTCGTACGAGTTAAGCGAGCAATATCGCCTTCTTCTAGATAAACAAAACGGTTAGTGACTGGAAGTAGAGCCAATTGATCTGAACTGATAAAGTTTTCACCGATACCCACACCAATCACGAGAGGAGAACCTTCACGGACAGTGATTAATTCATCTGGATGTTCAGTATGAATAATTCCAAGAGCGTAAGCGCCTTTCAGTTGTGGAATAACTTTTTGTACGGCTTCAAGTAAGCTATCAGTATGTTTTAATGCGTCATGTACGAGATGAGCAACAACTTCGGTATCTGTTTGAGAGGTAAATACATAACCTAAGGCTTGTAGATCGTCTTTTAATTCTTGGTAATTTTCAATAATACCGTTATGTACGACAGCGACATTTCCAGAAACGTGTGGATGTGCATTATTTTCAGTTGGTTTACCATGAGTTGCCCAACGTGTGTGTGCAATTCCGATATTACCCATTAAATGTTGGTCTGAAACAGCTTCGGCAAGATTAGCTACTTTTCCTACGCGACGCTCACGTAGAATTTTTTGATTATTGAGTAATGCTAAGCCAGCAGAGTCGTAACCACGATACTCAAGACGCTTGAGTCCTTCGATCAAAATATCAGTTACACAACGCTGAGCAACGCCTCCAACAATACCACACATAATTTTATCCTCTTATTTTTTCAGCTTTTGGGGACGTTGATAATTTGCTTTTTCAAACTGTTTAGATCGTTCGACAGCCAAACTATGGTCAGTCACATCTCGTGTTAAGGTTGAACCAGCGCCAGTTGTAGCACCAGTACCGATTTTGATCGGAGCAACCAGTGAATTATTGGTGCCAATAAATACATGATCTTCAATAATAGTTCTATGCTTATTTGCGCCATCATAGTTACAAGTAATCGTACCTGCACCGATATTACAATCCGCACCAATATCAGCATCACCAAGATAAGTGAAATGATTGGCTTTAGAACCTACACCAATATTAGAATTTTTAACTTCTACGAAGTTACCGATATGCACATCATTTGCAAGATTTGCGCCTGGACGTAAACGAGCAAAAGGACCAATTTGAGTATTTTCGCCTACTACTGCATTTTCAAAAATACTATAAGCCTGAACTTTAGTGCCTGCTGCGATACGCGTGTTCTTTAAGATACAGCCTGCACCAAGTTGTACGTTATCACCGAGCTCACAGTGACCTTCAATAATAACATTCACATCGATTTGAACATCTTGCCCACATTTTAATGTGCCACGTAGATCAAAACGATTTGGATCAATTAAGTGAACGCCTTGTTGCATTAATTCTTTGGCTTGTTGTTGTTGAAATTGACGTTCCAACGTAGCGAGTTGTAGACGATCATTTACGCCTTCAACTTCAAATGCAAGTTCAGGTTGAATGGAAGCGATTTCCAGACCATCTGCAACCGCCATCGCTACGATATCGGTAAGATAATATTCGCCTTGTGCGTTATTATTCGACAGCTTTGGTAGCCATTTGTGTAGTTTTGCATTGCTAACGCAGTAGATCCCCGTATTGATCTCTTGGATCTGACGTTGTTCTTCATTGGCATCTTTATGTTCAACAATGGCTTGAACTTTTCCAGCCTGACGAACGATACGACCATAGCCCGTTGGATTTTCGACATCGAGTGTGATCATCCCAATACCCGACTGGCTAGATGCTTCTAGTAATTGTTCAAGAGTACTGAGTCGAACTAAAGGCACATCACCATATAAAATGAGTGAGATACCATCTTGCGGTAAAACTGGTAATGTCATCTGTACAGCATGACCAGTACCTAATTGCTCAGCTTGTTCAACCCATTCAATCTGTTCTTGTGCAAAGCTTTGTTTAACAAGTTCACCGCCATGCCCATAAATGGTAATAATATTTTGGGCGTTGAGTTTTTTTGCGGTTTCAATGACGTGTCCCAAAAGTGGACGACCTGCAAGTGGTTGTAATACTTTAGGAAGCTTTGAACGCATTCGCGTTCCTTTCCCTGCAGCTAGAATAATGACGGTTGTTGACATAATTAACCCTAATATTAATGTGTTAGGTCAAAAAATAAAATTGAATAAGAAAAATACATAATGCAGCCCAAAGTCCTGCAATCAGGTCATCAAGCATAATACCAAAGCCGCCAGAAACTTTTTGGTCAGCCCAATTAATTGGAAATGGTTTCCAGATGTCGAAGATACGGAATAAGACAAAACCTGCAATGACCCATAACCAATTCATTTGCTGTAAGTAGAGCAGAGGTAAAAAGGTAATCGATTGTCCAGCAAATTCATCCCAAACGATACGACCATCATCATGGACATTAATCACTTTGGCAGTGTGGCCACAAATATAAATGCCTGCAATCGACATAAGTAGGATTGCAAAAACACTGGCATTGAAGCCAAGTATTAGCCACAGGGGGACGAAAAGAAGAGCAAATGCTGACCCAAAAGTACCAGGGGCTTTGGGACTGAGACCAGAGCCAAATCCTACACCGCAGAACACAATAAAGCGGTCAAACCAAGTCATTTGGCTAAAGTGAATAGGGGGTTTATGCAAAGTGTTGATATCCATGAACATGTAATGGGTAAACTTCGCCCATATACTTAAATAACAATCCAGTTTGTTGGGTAATTTCGCCGATTATTGTAAACGGTACATCAGATTGATGTCGCGATAGTTCTTCGAATTTTTGCGGTGATATTGTAAAGCATAATTCGTAGTCATCCCCACCAGCGAGCGCATATTGCCAAGCTTGTTGTTGGTCTAATGCTTTTAGTGCTGAATCTATTGGCAAACGATCTAAAAATAAGGTCGCACCCACGCTAGAAGCTTTCAGAATATGTCCTAAGTCTTGTGCTAAACCATCCGAGACATCGATCATACTGGTCGCTCGACCTTTCAGTCGCTGACCTAACTGACAACGTGGTGTTGGATAATCTAAACGTTGTTGTAGTGCATGACCTAAATGGTGCAGTCCATACGCAGCATCACCAACTTGCCCACTCACGCATATATAGTCACCGATTTGCGCACCAGCTCGCGTAATTGCTTGTCCTTGTTCGATCCAACCTAGCGCTGTCACTGTAATCGTTAATTGGGAGCTTTGCGTAGTATCTCCACCGATTAATGCAACATTGAATTGGTCACAACATTCAAAGAGTCCTCGACTGAATTCAGCCAACCATGCCTCATCTACACTTGGTAAACTGAGTGCAAGCAAGATGCTGTGTGGTTGAGCTCCCATTGCCGCGATATCTGATAAATTCACGGCTACACTTTTCCAACCCACAGCATGTGCTGAGGTGTCTAAAGGGAAATGGCGACCAGCGACTAGAGTGTCTGTGCAAATGACGAGTTGTTGCGAGGAAGGAGGGGTGAGGATGGCTGAGTCATCACCAATACCTAAACTGACATCCTGATGAGATGCTCGTTTAAAGTAACGGTCAATAATTGAAAACTCAGCCATGAAACATCAAGCCTATTATTTCGCTTGTTGTTTTTCGGCTTCACGAAGCTTTGAAGAAAGACGATCTAATACACCATTGATGTATTTATGACTGTCTGCACCACCAAAGTGTTTTGCTAGCTCAATTGCTTCATCAAGTACAACGCGATAAGGAACTTCGAGGTGATCTCGTAATTCATAAGCGCCCAATCGTAAGGTTGCAAGTTCTACACCATCAAGTGCAGATAGCTCACGGTCAAGTACAGGAATGAGTAACTCATCTAAAGCTTCATGTTGAGCAACCACTTGAGTGAGTAATTCATGGTAGTAGTTGAGGTCAACCTTGTGCATGGCATTTTCAACACGTGTACGTGCTTCAATTTCATGAACAGGATTTTGACTCATTTGCCATTCATAAATCCCTTGTACAGCAAAACGACGTGCTTTGCGTTTCGCTGCATAAGCGGCCTGAAGTGTTTGCGACATGCTTTAAATTGCCTTTAATAAGTTAACCATTTCGATAGCAGTAAGTGCAGCTTCGCTACCTTTATTACCTGCTTTCGTACCTGAACGTTCAATCGCTTGTTCGATGCTATCGGTAGTTAAAACACCGTTGATCACAGGCATTGAGCTTTCAAGTGCTACAACACCTAGACCTTTAGCACATTCACCAGCAACGAAGTCAAAGTGAGGTGTGCTACCACGAATTACTGCACCTAAAGCGATGATGGCATCAAATTTGTTTGAAGCCGCTAATTTCTTCGCAACGATCGGCAGTTCCCATGCACCTGGTGCATGAATCACGGTGATCGCATCTTCTGCAACGCCGTGACGTTTTAATGTGTCGATCGCACCTTCAAGTAAATGTTCTACAACGAAGCTATTGAAACGACCAACTAAGATCGCATAACGACCTTCGCTTGCGAGATGTAATAAACCTTCAATTCGGCGAATTGCCATAGCAACCTCGATTATTTTGCTGTGATTTGATCGGCAGTGATGTATTCCACCACCTCTAAATGAAATCCTGATAAAGCATTGAAACGAAGCGGAGAACTCAACAACTTCATTTTCTCAACACCAAGATCACGTAAAATTTGTGCACCGACACCAATTGTTTGATATTGCTGCGATAGAGCTGCATTTGATTTCAGTGGCTTTGGTTGGTTCAAATGATGAATGGCATGACCTAAATCTTCCAAGTGATCTTGTCCAATCCAAACCAATACACCACGGTCACTTGCAGCAATCGTTTTCATTGCAAGATCAAGATTCCATGCTGGAGAACCATCGGCTTTATTAAGCTTTAAAAGATCACGAACAGGATTGAATCCATGAACACGAACAGTGGTCACGCCTTCTTTCGGCTCACCTTTTACCAAAGCTAAATGAATGTCTGGGTTACCGATTTCACGGTATTTATAAAGATCAAAAGTCCCGTATTCAGTTTGAATGGTTTCTTGAGATAAGCGTTCAACAGTTTGCTCATTGGTCATACGGTAGTGAATTAAATCCGCAATCGTACCAATCTTGAGACCATGCTTTTCTGCAAATACTTCTAAATCAGGACGGCGCGCCATAGTGCCATCTTCATTGATAATTTCACAGATCACTGAAGCAGGCTCTAAACCTGCTAAGCGTGTTAAGTCACATCCAGCTTCGGTATGACCTGCGCGATGTAAGACACCACCTGGTTGAGCCATTAATGGAAAAATATGACCAGGTTGAACAATATCGCTTGGTTTAGCGTGGGCAGCTACAGCTGTGCGAATAGTATGTGCACGTTCTGCTGCTGAGATACCTGTGCTGATGCCTTCGGCTGCTTCGATTGAAAGGGTGAAGTTCGTGGCATGTTGAGCGCCGTTTTGATCAACCATAAGCGGAAGGTTGAGTTGCTTACAACGTTCGCGGCTTAATGTCAGACAGACCAAACCACGTGCATGTGTAATCATGAAGTTAATGTCTTCAGGACGAACATGGGTAGCAGCGATGACTAAGTCACCTTCATTTTCTCGATCTTCGTCATCCATGAGGATAACCATTTTGCCTGCACGAATATCTGCGACAAGTTCTTCAACACGACTCAGCGGCATTCGCTTTCACCTTTTAAGCAGCCTTTTAAGGCATTAGTATTCGATAAATTTGGCATAGTTTACCGCATTTTAAAACTTTTCGCCTGTGCTTCTTATCGCACGTGACGAATTTATACATCATGCTGAGTAAACGCTTTTATTGATCTAAATATTTTGTTTTTTCTAAAAATTTCATTGTTTTGCAATAATTTTTAACTCAAGCTGCGCTGAATCGATTTAAGAATATAGTTTGAGTGTGTTGATGTTTTAGGCAAATCAAGCACTTTTTGATGGAATGAACTTTATCGTTATTCAAATAATAAACCCCATTCTATACTTAAAAAATGGGGATATTTTATCGAGGTGAATTACGAAAGGCTGGATGATTCAGATGAGACTTTTGCCTTTTTACCCATTAAAATTTCAGTGCGCAGATTTTGAGCTAAAGTTGCACACTCCTCATTCATACCATTAATCATAAATGCATGACGTGTCATGATATTACTTGGGTTTGGCATTGCAACTAATTCATAGCTATGTTGAATCGCTTTTAATTGCTCGTGATTCAAATGTAAGGCAGCTTCTTTTGCATGTAAATGTTGAGTTAGGCGTTTCGAAGTTTCAATTGCGTCGAGCTGCATGGCATCTACAGGGCTAGCAACAGAACCACGCGTTTGCAAGGCAAAGCGTTTGTCTTCGCGATAACGTTTATACAGTACTTCTGCGAGCAGTTGGAAAACAGCACCAATCATCATAAGACATTCTAAAGCATGTGTTTGATCTGACTGAGTACTTAAGGTTGCCCCTTCAGCATTAAACTCTTGTTCAACACAAATTTTAGATGGATCAATTTGATAATGTTTAGCACATAGATCGATACTTTTATCCAAAAATAACTGACAAAGCTTAAAGTAAGGCAATGAAACGGATTGGTTAACACTATTTAAAAGTTGTTTTGGATCATAAAACTGGATGTTAAGCGCCAATGTATGCTGATCAACTTGAGGTGTTTCAGTGCTGACTTTCTCAACTCGCGTTTTGGGTTGTACTTTTGCTTGTTGTTGTGCTTGAGCGACCAAAGTAACCGTATTCTGTTTTTCTAATGCCAAAGCTTGAGTTAAACGTTGAATTTCATGCTTGAGATGATTTTCTTGATTGATACGAGCAAGATATTCGGTTCGCGTTGGGCGTGCAATAGCACGGTAGCCTAACCAAATTAATCCATGAATCAAGAGAGACAATAGAATCGCCAACCACTGTGTGCGCAAAATTTCACCAATGCTTGGTTGTATCAGCGTTATTTCGACTGTTCCTACCTTCTTCTCATTCTGTAAGGCATCACGGACAAATACTTCGCCTTGACGAGTTTTAGCCATACCGCTAGTTGCTAACACTTGTTTGTTGGCATCCAAAATGCGGATTGAGGCAACACTTGGATTGGTCGCATAGCGATTAGCAACCAATGCTAAAGAAACAGTATTGGCGGGTTCCATTTCAGAAAGAGTATCTGCCACTAACTGACTAGTCATCAGTTGTCCTTGGCTGGCGCGGTTTTCATTGAGTTGATGAGTCGTTGCAATCACCAATAAAAAGGTATGCAAGGCAAAACTAACGATCAGTAGGCTAGCAAATAGCCCTTGGCGAGGCGCATTCAAGTTAAACTTCCAAGGCAAATAGATTCATGGGTTATGTTATGATTCTTACAATAGTTGTCGCTCTAACACGAGTCAATTCATGCGAGAAATCATTCTTATATCCTTTTTAGGACCAGATCAACCGAATCAGTTTACTCGATTAATGCAGGTACTCTCCGTACATTCTTTGCAAATACTCGATGTCGGTCAGGCGGTTATTCACAATCAACTGACCCTTGGGATCGTTGTTGCATCAGATAACGAGACTGCAACAGCATTAGCAATGAAAGAGATTCTGATTTTAGCACATGATATTGGCTTAACTGTGCGATTTAAACCAATCAGCAACGCAGAATATGACCAATGGGTGAGTGAGGGCGGACGTACACGCTATATCGTGACGGCTCTTGCACCTGAACTGACCGCTGCACATTTGCAAGCTGTGACTCAAATTGTTTCGGGTCAAGGGTTTAACATAGAAACGGTAACACGTTTATCAGGACGTTTAGAACTAGAAGAAGAAAGTCAGTTCCCACGACGCGCTTGCGTTCAGTTCGGATTAAGCGGACAAATGCTGGATGCACAAGCAATGCGTGCTGCTTGTTTGAGTTTATCAGGTGAGTTAAACATCGACGTTGCCGTACAAGAAGATAATGCTTATCGCCGTAATCGTCGCTTGGTTTGCTTTGATATGGACTCTACATTGATTGAGCAAGAAGTGATTGATGAGCTTGCATTAGAAGCGGGTGTAGGTGAGCAAGTTGCTGAAATTACAGAGCGTGCAATGCAAGGTGAGCTTGATTTCCAACAAAGTTTCCGTGCACGTGTTGCGTTGTTAAAAGGCTTAGATGCATCTGTTCTGCCTAAAATTGCTGAGCGTCTAACTGTGACAGAAGGTGCAGAGCGCTTAATTTCAACGTTGAAAGCCTTGGGTTATAAGACAGCAATTCTTTCAGGTGGCTTCCAATATTTCGCAGAGTATTTACAAGCTAAACTTGGCATTGATGAAGTGCATGCCAATATTTTGGATGTGCAAGATGGGCTTGTCACTGGTGAAGTGAAAGGTGCGATTGTTGATGGTGCGCGTAAGGCAGAGCTGTTACGCCAGTTGGCTGATAAAATGGGTATCTCATTAGAGCAGGCGATGGCTGTTGGTGATGGCGCAAATGATTTACCAATGCTGTCAATCGCTGGGCTAGGTGTGGCTTTCCGTGCCAAACCTCTAGTTCGTCAAAATGCCAATCAGGCAATTTCGAGTGTGGGTTTAGATGGCGTGCTTTATCTTTTAGGTATGCATGATAAAGACCTCAATCGAGCATAGATAAATGTAGATCTGAGCCCTCAAATAAAGCCACAGATCATGTGGCTTTATTGATTTTATTGGCTGTCATCACTTCGTCATATTTATGTCTAAATGTATAGAAAACCTACAATTAAAAAATTCAGAAAAAAGTTTTTTTGACGTCAAAATTAAGCGTATTTTTTTGTAATGACACTCAGTAATTGATGCTATATAGAAATTTCAGAATTTTGATTTTTAAAAAATGTAATTACAAAAGCATATTGCGACATCTTGTGTCGTATCGTTAATTTTAAGCTCTTTTTTTCTAAAAAAAACGCTCCATAATGCATAAAGACGTTAATGCAACACGAAGTACTGTTAGAGATTACAGAACAATATAAGGTCTGAACGTTGATTCAGACATCCTTTTAAAGACGGAGGTTTCTATGGAAGCAGCGAATTTCACCATGTGGGTTGGATTTGGCTTGATCGCTGTCGCAGTTATTGCTGTTTTCTTCTCTCCTTATCGTCGTTGGTTAGGTTTTATGTTGGCGGGTATGATTAGTTGGGGACTGCTCGAAGTGGTACGCTTTGGTGTGCAAACCATGTTCGAAATGTCTGTCGCTTATAGTTATCTGACAGCGCTCAGCCTTGCGATGGTGACGGTGACATTTATTCTTTTACGTGAAGACAAACAAGCACAAAAACAACTGGCAAATCGCCAGTATATTGAACACACGCCTGTTTATAAGGATGACCAACAACAATGTTCTAGTCGATAAATACATAATAATTCTAATCACATCAAAGGCGTGCTCAGCACGCCTTTTTTACATTCACTTTCTGAAACAAAGCTTTTACAGAGTTCTTCACAATTGTGCTAGGATACGGGTTGTCTTAATTTTCATCATTATACTGTGGGCATAATTGTCATGAAGCTTTCTTCTCTACCTGTGGTTAAGTTACCTATCGTTGATGTAAGTACAGATCCACTGGATTTGTTGGTGGCAGGTTTGGCGTTGCGTATGAAGCAATTGGCACGTACTAGCCCTAAGTTTATTGAGTTAGTTCATGATCGTGAATTTCGTATTCAAATTGGTACAGATTTGGGTATGGCGCGTCAGATTATTGTCAATCACGGTAAGATCGATACAGTTGCAGGCAATCCTGAAAAAGCGGATTTTATTTTGCAATTTGCTTCAAGTGAGCAAGGCGTAAAAACTTTAGTAAAAGGCGACCCAACAGCATTCATGACAGGTATGCAAGACGGTAGCATTAAAATGGAAGGTGACTTTAGCTTATTGGTTTGGTTCAACCAAGCAGCGAAATTGATTCCACCTAAAGTACCAAAACCTGTAAAAGAAAAAATTCGCCAAGCACGTGCGTTTATTAAAGAAAAAACAGGTAAATAACAAGCCTGAGAAAAACTCCCTAGATGGGAGTTTTTTATTGCCTAAACTTATTCAATCTCTAAATTAAAAGTCACAGGTCCATCATTCACCAAATGTACTTTCATATCCGCAGCAAAAATACCTGTTTGTACATTTTCAAATTGCTGTTGTGCGTATTCAACCAATTGCTCGTAGAGTGCTTTGGCATCTGAAGGTGGCATCGCAGGTCCAAAGTCTGGTCGTAACCCTTTTTGAGTTTGTGCCATGAGGGTAAATTGAGATACCAATAAAATACCGCCACTGGCTTGACTCACATTCCACCCCATCTTGCCATTTTCATCGTCAAAGATTCGATATTTGAGAATCTTATCTATCAGTTTCTGACCCTTTTCTAAAGTATCGTCTTTCCCTAAGCCTAGAAAAACCAATAAGCCTTTTTCAATCTCGCCTGTCGTTTGTCCGTCCACAACTACTTTTGCTTCAAGAACTCGCTGAATTAATGCACGCATAACTTTAAAAATTGGATGATAGGAGATGCGCAATTTTAGCAGAGCAAAAGGATAAAAATGAGTCGTGCAGCAAAAGTCTACTATTCAATCTCCAGCGTTTGGTTGTATAACAACAGATATCTAATAAAAATTGGTTAAAACCATCCTTTATGCCTGCCATTATTCGATCTTTACTCGACACGGACTTGTATAAATTCACGATGTTGCAAGTCGTGCTACATCAGTTTCCGCAAACTCACAGTGTTTATTTATTTCGTTGCCGCAATTTAGATGACACGGTTTATCCGCTAGTTGAGATTTTGGATGATTTGAACCATCAACTTGATTTGTTGTGTGAGCTGCGCTTCACCGATGATGAGTTACAGTATTTACGTTCCTTGCGTTTTATTAAAAGTGATTTTGTTGATTACTTAGAGTTATTTCAACTTAAACGTCGTTTTATCCAAGCCAGTATGGATGAGGCAGGTCGGCTCGATATTCGAATCGAAGGTCCAATGGTACAAGCCATGATGTTTGAGATTTTCGTTTTAGCTATCGTCAATGAGCTGTATTTCCAACGCATCCGTAATGATGACGTTTTTGTAGAAGGCGAGCGCCGTTTACAGCAGAAGCTCGTTCAACTACAAGATTATGCTCAGCAACAGCAAGAAAATGATCCTCCATTCTTGGTCTCAGATTTTGGGACACGAAGGCGTTATAGTTTTGAATGGCAAAAACATGTAGTTCAAGCCTTTCACTCAGCTGCACCCAAAGTTTTTCGTGGCACCAGCAATGTGCTGTTAGCGAAAGAATTAGGCATTAGCCCAATCGGAACCATGGCACATGAGTTTTTACAGGCTTTTCAGGCATTGGATGTTCGGTTACGTAATTTCCAAAAAGCGGCTTTAGAAGCGTGGGTACAAGAGTATCGAGGGGATTTGGGTATCGCTTTGACCGATGTGGTTGGGATGGATGCTTTCTTGCGAGATTTTGATCTGTATTTTGCCAAATTATTTGATGGTTTGCGCCATGATAGTGGTGATCCTTATGAATGGGGTGATAAAGCCTTTGCGCACTATCGCAAATTAAAAATAGATACCAAGACCAAAATGTTAACTTTTAGTGATGGTTTAAATTTAGAGAAAGCATGGTTATTGCATCAATATTTTAAAGATCGCTTTCAGGTTAGTTTTGGTATTGGAACTAATCTCACCAATGACATGGGACAGACACCGCTTAATATTGTTTTAAAACTGGTGGAATGTAATGGGCAATCGGTAGCAAAAATTTCTGATAGCTCAGGCAAGACCATGAGCGATAATGAAACGTTTTTGGCGTATTTGCGTCAGGTGTTTGAGATTGAAGAGGCCTAGTTATTCTTTCATACTCAAAATTTGGTACGGCTATTGAATAGCTCAAATGTTATTAGAGATCTGTAATAGGTACTCTTTACTTTTGAAAGATCCAAAGTAGCAAAAATCTTTTGTTGAACTGTTGGCACATCCTGAGCAATTTCAAAGCAACGCTTTGAAAGCAGCGCAAGGCAGCCACAGAGACGGCATGGATGCCGCCTCTGCACCAGTAAATTTTTTCGACAGGTTTATATGGCTTAACTTTCGCAATTGTCAGCAAATTTTATGCTTTAAATCTAAAATCGTTGGGTTTTTTCCTATATCTTGTTTTCTGCTAAATGAATATGAAAAATCAGACAAAGATAAAAAGTGAGCTATGCTAAAATTTGATGCAATGCTGTAATCACAAGACACCATAACAATGACTGACACAGATTTTAAATTAGGTTTATTGATTGAACCTGAACAACTTGTACCATACTTGGGTCATGAGTTGATTCGAGTGATCGATCTAAGCCGAGCTTCGGTTTATGAGCAACTGCACATTCCACATGCTATTCATTTGCAACCTAAATATTTAGTTGCGCAGAATGAACAAGCGAATGGTGTATTGCCAGATGTCGATGGTTTAAAAACCTTGATTGAGAAATTAAATATTTCACCGCAACATCATGTAGTGGTGTATGACGACGAGGGTGGTGCTTGGGCAGGGCGTTTGATTTGGAATTTACACTGCTTAGGTTTCACACGTACCAATTTGATTAATGGTGGTATTCACGGCTGGTTAGGTGCAGGTTTGCCAACCACATCTGAAGTTGAACCATACAAACCTGTTGCAGAGTTGGTTGCTATTGATGAGCAAGCCGTACAACAGCATCGTATTGAATATGATGAACTCCTCAATGCAGTCAATCATAAGAATATTCAACTTTGGGACTGCCGTACCATAGATGAATATACGGGTTTACGTCTTGCTGCGCGACGCGGTGGTCACATCCCAAGTGCTTTGCATTTTGAATGGAGTACTGCCCTAAATCGTGAAAATCATCTAAAATTACACCCGCTTGAACGCACTCAACAACGTTTGGAACAATTAGGCTTTAATTTACAACAACCTGTGGTGGTGTATTGTCAGTCACATCACCGTTCGGGCTTGGCGTATATCTTGGCAAAATTACTCAATTGGCAAGTGAGAGCCTACGATGGTGCGTGGAGTGAATGGGGCAATCGCCTCGATAGTCCTATTATTTCAGGGGAGTCACCATCTTGAGTTTTTCAGCAGACCTAAAAAAACAACTTTTTATCAAAGCACAAAACTTAGTACCTCAACATCAACTGAGCCGTGTTATCGGCAAAGTGGCAGCCAGTGAAAATGTTTTGGTAAAAACTGCTGTGATTCAGGCATTCAAAGCTAAATACGGCATTGACATGAGCATTGCTGAGCAGACTAATCCGAATCAATATAAATCATTTAATGAGTTCTTCACCCGTGCATTGAAGGAAGGTGTACGCGGTGTAGACGAGCGTGCGGATAGTATTGTTTGTCCTGCGGATGGTGCAATTTCTCAGCTGGGTAAGATCGAGGCAGGTGATATTTTCCAAGCCAAAGGTCAAAGTTTTTCTGTAGAGAAATTGATTGGTGATCCGCAACTTGCGAAGCCATTTGTAGATGGTCAGTTTGCAACAGTTTATTTATCACCGAAAGATTATCACCGTGTACATATGCCATTTGCAGGTACATTGACTGAAACTTTATATATCCCAGGTGAGTTGTTTTCAGTTAATCAAACGACTGCTGAAAATGTACCAGGTTTGTTTGCGCGTAATGAGCGCATGGTATGTTTGTTTGATACAGAACTTGGTCGCATGGCAGTGGTTTTAGTTGGCGCGATGATTGTGGCTGGGATTGAAACTGTTGCGACAGGTAAGGTAAAACCTTCAGGTAAAGTTGAATTACAGCATCATCAAATGCAGTTAGATAAAGGCGCTGAGTTAGGTCGTTTCTACTTAGGTTCTACTGCTGTGGTTTTATTTGAAAAAGATAAAATGGTATGGGAAGAGCAGTTTAAAGTGAACTCGACTGTGGTGATGGGTGAGCGTTTGGGGCATTCGGTCTAACTTAAAATGAGTTAAAAAAGCCCTTTAAAGTTTAAAGGGCTTTTTTATTCTTAGGTGTTTCGTTAATGGCATATTATGTAAAATTATCTACCAACCTTATCTTTAATTTGCCTAACCTTATCCTCAGCCTCTTTTTCATAGTATTTATATGAAGAAGGGGTGCCTTTTATCCTTAATTTTTCAGTCTTAGGATTCCACTGACTTTCAAGGCTTTTTCCTTGCGAATCTTTTCTTTCTAATTCGGTTCCAATACCTAAAGATAATGAAAATAAATTAATAAAATTTCTTGGGCCAACCCCAACGAATGGTTTAAATCTTAATTTATTATGACTTTTTTCTAATGAAATTGAATCTTCATGAAACTCTAATGCTTTGCTTTTAGGATAAGGTTCTACAAACATAACCTCCTTAATTCCAGCTGCGACAATGTGTTTTGCACAATTATGACAAGGAAAGGTTGTCACATACAAAGTTGCACCTTCAGTGGAATTATTAGATCTAGCACAACTTAAAATAGCATCCATTTCAGCATGTACCATGCGACCATATTCAGTAATGTCTTTAATTTCACTATTTTGAATTGCTTTTTTAATATTCACTAAAACATCATTTTGACTAGGTATATTTTCAGAAAGAATGCCATCTAATTGTTCATTAATAGCACTATAAATTTCCTCTATTAATCTATTACGTTGAATATGATTACAATCATTTCCACCTTTATATTTATAATCTCGTCCAGCTTCCTGATCTTCTATTCTTCCATCATTTTCGTCATATTTAGGTGTATAAAGACCACCTCCAAACTTAGGAACGTCATTTGTTCCTGTAGCTAAAATGCTATCGTTTTTAGCAATAACAGCTCCTACTTGTCTAGACAAATCAGATGAACTTAAACTACTCATAAAAGCCATATAAATTGCTGATTCTGAAAATGTGGGAGTGATAAAAGGATTTCCTAAAATCAGTTTAATAAATCTTGTAATAGCATTTTTTATATGGATACTGGATTTATCATCTAGCTTCAAAAAATAATCCGCTCTTGGAAATGCAACACTAGTTCTTTGCCCCCATTTTTCATTTTCTTTCTCATCTCTCTTTATTAATAAATTAGCCTCCTCTATAGACATCCCTACAGTATTATTTAAAGTTTCTTTTCTTTTATCTTTTGACTCGAATACGGAAATCTGAAAAAAACTATGTCCATATAATTTTTTTAAGGAAATAACCTCTGCATCATGCTTTAAAGAATTAATAATATAAGCGACTCTCTTATTTTTCCCTTGATAAGACTTTCGCAGTTCTCTAATTTTTGCTGCAATTTCTAATACGATATAATCCTCGCCATAGAATTCTCGTAATTTATTTCCTAAGTCCATTAATGAAGAAATTCTTTTATATTTAGTAGATGTATCAAAATTCTCAACATCTTTAACATTCGGGTGACAAGTTAAAATATCTTCAGAGACCTTAATAATAAAAGTATCAAAACCAAAAGTATCCTCTAACTCAGTTTTTAAAATATTCTGCACCGTAGATAAATTACTACCAATTGCTCCAACAAGGCCAATGATAACTTCCTCTATACCATCGGTATTTTTTTCTAATAACTCGTCAATAACATTCATAATTTATCCCCTTAATTTCCATCTGATTATAGATAAAATCTTATGAAATGTTCTATATATTTAGCATAATGGGTTGTTTTAAAAACAATCAGAGTTGTTTGTTTAAAAACCAATACTTTACTTTTTGTTAAAAAATCTTAACAATAGTTAAAGATTTTAATTTGAAAGAATCATATTTATAAATTTTCTAACATGTTTTACCAAGCTTGAGTTTTTAACTGTAAGCCATTTCCTACACCGATTAACGTCAATGTCCCATTTTCAGCCTAAGTTAAATTCCCTAATATGAACTCATCAGGAACAGGAAGTTCCAAAACATAAAACAATAATAATAAGTTTAAGCATCAGGATGTGAGATATGACAGGAGTTGTATCTAGTGAAAGGAATACGAAAAAGCCCGACAGGATGTCGGGCTTTTTTCTTTTTCTTTAAAGCTGTTGTTTTGCCCAAAGTTCTATCAGCAATTGAAGTATTTTAGTGAGAGGTTTATAACTAGGCCAAATCGCATGGATTGGCATATCTAGTCCGTTGGCGGTATCACTAAACTCCAAACGAACCAAACTTTGTTTAGCAAAATGCTCATGGACGATGGACAACGGAAAATTACCCCAGCCGAGTCCTTGCTCCACCATCCCAATCGCCATGGATAAATTATCTGTATGCCAGTAGGCATCTGAGACCAAAATACGTGGGTCAGGGAGAGGATAATTTTTACTTGCCACAATAATTTGTCGAAGCTAAGATAACATCGTCAGCTCATTTTTATGTTGTGCCCGAAGCTGTTGTGCTTCTTTAGGGGAAATCGCAGCAACAAATTTTTCAACACCCAATAAGCGGAAGCGTTCATTGGTATCAATCGTAGATGAACTATAAGCAACATACAGATCGATTTCATTATTTCTAAGGCGTGCTTTGAGTTCTTGCTGTGCTGCGCAGTGCATTTCGATATTTAACAGCGGATAGCGATGCGTTAAATCTTCGATGCCTGCCAATACAATTTTTTGATTAATATCAGCCGCAACGCCAATTTTAAGATTTGTTTCCAATCCCATAGAAAGCTCGGTGAGATGCATTTCAAGTTGACGCAATTTGGTCACAATTAATCGTGCATGCGGTTCAATAGATAGGGCAATCTCGGTAGGCTCTAAATAATTTTTGCTACGTTCAAATAATTTTAAATTCAATTCTGCTTCTAAATTCGCAATGGCCATACTCACAGCCGAAGGAACTCGATTTAAAGCACGTGCTGCAGCAGAGAAATTGCCTCGATCAATCACTTCAAGAATTAATTCCAGCTGTTCACTATTCATATTTATCTCTAGCTTGCTTGTCAGTAAAACTGATCATGATTAACTTTTTTTATCAGAAAGAGCGCGTAAAATCCACGTTTTGTTGATTTTGAGGTGCTGTCATGCAAGGAATGAAAAGAAGAGTGACCTATGTATTTTTCTATGAAGTACTCAGTTTTTTGATTTGTGCGATGATTTTGGCTGTACTTTCAGGCTCAACGATCAGCCACACTGGACCTTTGTCATTATTAATTGCGGTGATCGCTGTCAGCGTAAATTTCTTTTACAACTATGCCTTTGAATGGTGGGAAAAACGACAGCATTCTAAGACACGAACCATTTTTAGACGTGTCGTGCATGCTATCGGTTTTCAAGTGGTCTTAGTCACTATTTTGATTCCATTGATTGCTTGGTGGATGCAAATCAGTTTAGTCAAAGCCTTCTTATTAGATTTTAGTTTAATGATCATCATTCCGTGTTATACCTTTGTTTATAATTACCTTTTTGATCATTTATTTGGTTTGCCAAGTCACTTGCTTGAAACTAAACCATTGCCTTCAACGACTAAGCTTTAATTTAAATCAAAGCCAATTCCCGCAATCATGATTGCACATAAAAATGGGGACTTATAAAAGCCCCCATGTTTTTATCTATGATATTAAGCGATGTATATTTTTATAAGCGAATCCATGTCATAGCACGAAAGCTATTATTACTTGGATGTTTGGCACTGATATTTAGCATTTTACCAGTTTTGCTTAAACGTCCTTGAATACTGTATTTATGACCATCATAAGGGTTGATCCAGACACCTTGACCAAATTCCTCATTTTGATTGAGTTTTTTGAGCTTAGTTAATACTTCCATACCGACGATAGGTTGATCTTTCAACGCACCTGTACATTTTGTGCAAGTAGTCGGAGCGGCCTCTTTAGCAGAGGGATACATTTTGACGATGACAGCACTGTATTGTTCTGTTTTAGAATTGCGTCGAATCACAATATCTGACACATAAGAACCAGTGCGTTCATCGACAACTTTCCATGTACCAATTAGAGGATCAAAAGGGCTTGCTTGAATATGAAAAGCAGTACTGAGTCCGAGGAGTAACGCAAAGCTGCGAATTAAAGAAATAATCATAAGTCGTTTTTACATCGAGATGAAGTGTAGAAATAGCGAAATGAAACAACAACTTATTATATTATTTAAAAGTATAGAAAAACATCATAAATCAGGGAACTTGGCAGTTCCCTGTAATTATTTTAGATCATATGGTAAAGGCGTTCTTTCGGGAACACGGCTGTAAATGTAGAGCCTTCATTTTCTTTAGAGGTGATTTCGAGATGTGCACCATGCTGCATCAGCACATGCTTAACGATCGCTAGGCCTAGACCTGTGCCGCCTGTTTGACGACTGCGAGCGCTATCAACCCGATAAAAACGCTCCGTGAGACGAGGGAGGTGTTTAGGGTTGATCCCAATACCATTGTCTTGGACAGAAAAATAGGCATGATCACCATCTTCGTGCCAACCAATGGTAATAATTCCACCTTTGGGTGTGTATTTAATGGCATTGGTAATTAAGTTGCTGAAAGCACTAGCAATTTCCATGTCCGAACCAATCAGATCACAGTGGCTATCAATATCTAAGTTGAGTGTATGACCATAATCGAGATTGTAGGCACGTGCATCATCAAATAATTGGTTCATCAGATTTGCCATATCAATAATCTGATTTTTAGCGACTTTTTTATTATTCTCTAAATTGGATAATAGTAATAAATCATTGACCAAAGCATTCATACGCTTGGTTTGCGACTGCATCTGGGTAAAAGCACGTTTCCAACGTGGGGTAATATCATCTTGATCGGTAAAGGTTTCAAGGTATCCGCTCAATACCGTTAGTGGCGTGCGTAGCTCGTGGGAAATATTATCCACGAAATCTTTACGCATCTGTTCAAGATTATGCATACGAGTAATGTCATGTGCAACCAAGAGACGGCTTTCCCCACCAAAACGTGTGATTTTAACTTGTACATAACGCTCTTCGTCCATCTGTGCTTGAAGACGAATTCCATCTGGCGCTTGATCACTATTTTTGAAATATTCAATGAAATTGGGTTGGCGCAAAATAGAGAGTAAATTGCGACCACGATCTAAAGGATTAATTCCCAATAACTTTTCAGCAGCAGGATTCCACCATTCAATCTGATGCTGATCATCGATTAAAACCACCGCTTCAGCTAATGCAACTAATGATGACTGAGCACGATCTATTAATCCCACCATCTCCGCTTGTACGATTCGTTCTTGGCGTTGTGCGCGATAGACATTAAATAATAGTGCACCCCAAATGCCATTTAGATTAGGTGGCATATCGTAGGGACGGTTTGAAATCCAATCATTGACTAGATAAAGCGAGCGGAGCTGCAAAAGAAAAAAAACAACAAAGGCAACAAAGATACAGCTCCAAAAGTATCCAACCCCAAATCCAATTAAGCTTGCAATCAATAAGAAAAACATCAACAGTCTTAAATCTTGTTTTGCAAACGTCCACAAACTGCTGTAACGAAATTGTTGGTGCTCACGTGCCAGTTCAGGGACGGGATAAGGTTCATACATAAAGGGTTTTAACCTGCTGCTAAGTCAGCTCGTGTAGAAAAACGATAACCAGTGCCACGTACCGTTTGAACAAAACGATCAACACCAAATGGTTCTAACACTTTGCGCAAACGACGAATATGTACATCAATAGTACGGTCTTCGATATATACATTGCCGCCCCAAACTTGGTCAAGTAATTGAGCACGTGTATATGCACGTTCAGGGTGAGTCATAAAGAAAGCAAGCAAACGATATTCAGTCGGCCCCATCTCGAGGATGCTGTTTCCAAAACTCACACGCTGGCTGACAGGATCAAGCATTAAGCCATTGGCATCAATAACTTTTTCACCGCTCAGCGCATTGGCACGACGTAACACTGCTTTAATACGTGAAACCAGTTCACGCGTCGAAAATGGTTTGGTCATGTAGTCATCAGCACCAGCATCAAGACCTTGAACTTTATGGTCTTCTTCACCGCGTGCAGTCAACATGATCACAGGAATTTCTGCTAAGTTTTCATCGCGTTTTAGGCGACGGCACAAATCGACACCACTCACACCACCCGGTAGCATCCAATCCAGCAAAATAAGAGCAGGACGCTGGTCAACAATAATCTGATGCGCTTGTTTAGCATCTTCCGCTTGCAAACATTGGAAGCCTGCCATATCCAAAGATGTATGGATCATTTCGCGGATCGGTAGTTCATCATCGACAATTAAAATATAGTCATCTTTCACAGCGCAATACCCTTAATATCTGTAACGGTGAACCGTTTTGTTGTTATGACAGGCTTATTACAAAGATTAATTATGACAATATCATTGCAAAAGAGTTAATAAAGTCGAATTTAGCAATAAATTGTGACAATTGTGGGGCAGAGCAATGACCAAATGATGACAGGTTGCTGATTAATAAATCAAATGAATTCATTCGTTTAATCGGATCATCATTTAAGTATATGCTTTGTAACAAAACTGTAAAAAGATTTTAATTTTTTTGTGATGTGGTTTCGATAAAGGATAAAAACACGGCACAGCAGGCTGCAAGAACTTCATCAAGTGGTTGTTTAAAGCCTTCAGAGACCCAACGAATAATAATATGAGTCACGTATCCATTCAGCCCTGTTGCCATTAACGACACTTCATCATTGCCTTGAGGGGCATTCGGCATTGTGATCATGACGAAAGCCTGAATAATACGGTCAAATTGCGTCAATGTTTCTTGAATGGTGGCTTGGTTATGTAAGTCTTGAACGAGCATGGCATCAATATAAATGATACGTGCCATACGCGGATCATCTTTAATCGCAGTGAGCAATGCAGACAAACCTGCGGTCACCATGTTTTTAGGTTCAGGGGCAGCCATGATGACCGCTTGGCTCAAGCAAGTTTGCATTTTTCCAATCATTTTTAAGAAAACGGTTTGGAATAACTCTTCACTTTTCTTAAAAGATTCATAGAAATAGCGTTCAGTAAGTTTTGCCTCATTACAGACATCTTTCACAGTGACAGAAAAAAAACCTTGTGTCCCATAAGTGGCGATACCCGCCTCAATCAGTTTCTCTCGGCGCGCTTCTTTACGCTCACTCAAAGAAAGCCCTTTAAATTGGCGTTCTTTCGCGTCAACATTCTTTTTTTTACGTGTCGCCTGATCTTGAGTCGTCATTAGAAAAACCGTTCCCTAAAAATCTTTAAATCGTGTGGCTCGGACGAGTTTGCATTGAATTACTGTCATTTCAGATCAAAAATCATGAAGATGACCATCCATGCCACAACTTGCAAAAGGTAGACAAAATTATTCCCCTTGTTAAATTTTATAACGAAGTTTGGGGAAACATCTTAGTCCTAACACTCTCGACAATAACATTTTTTACCAATTGTCGATGCTTTATGCGGCTCTAGCATAACTAAATTCCACGCAATATGCTTTGTCTCGTTCCAAGATCTTAGGTCATGAAATGTAAATAGACCTAATATGACAAGCAATATGTTGATTCTTGCCATTTGTCTTAAAGTGATATTGTACTATATTGACAATATGTATTGTCAAAATTATATTGGTTATAACTCAAACTGCACATGATCTACTCAAATGTGTGCAATTCATTCGCAATACAAAGGATAGGCAATGAAAAATTTTAAAAATAAAGTCGCAGCGATCACAGGTGCAGGTTCTGGGATTGGACAACAACTGGCAGTTTTATTGGCTAAACAAGGTTGTCACTTGTCATTGAGCGATATCAATGAAAAAGGCTTAGCACAAACTGTTGAGCTTGTGAAAGATAATCCAATTACAGTTACAACCAAAGTGCTTGATGTTTCTGATCGCGAAGCGGTAAAACAATGGGCACAAGAAACAGTTCAAGATCATGGTTGTGTCAATATGATCTTTAACAATGCAGGAGTTGCATTGGGTTCTACCGTTGAAGGTGCAAGCTACGAAGATTTAGAGTGGATCGTCGGAATTAACTTCTGGGGTGTGGTGTATGGAACAAAAGAATTCCTTCCATTCATCAAACAAACTAAAGATGGTCACATCATCAATATCTCAAGTATTTTTGGTTTGACATCACAACCAACTCAATCTGCTTATAACGCAACAAAATTTGCGGTACGCGGTTTCACAGAGTCATTACGCCAAGAACTTGATATTGAAAAGAGCGGTGTAAGTTCACTTTGCGTACACCCAGGTGGTATTCGTACCAATATTGCTAAAGCTGCAAAAATGAACGACAGCTTAAAGAGCCTAGGTATGGATCCAGGCAAATCAATCAAGCAGTTTGATAAATTCTTGCGTACACCACCAGAAGAAGCTGCACGCCAAATTTTAAATGCGGTATTAAAAGATAAACGCCGTTTGTTGATTGGAACAGATGCTCGAATTTTAGATTCTTTCCAACGTCTATTCCCTACGGGCTATCAACGTATTGCAGCTTTTGCAACTAAGATGCTTTAAGCTTTATATGCTTGATCAAAAAGCCATTCAGATTTGAATGGCTTTTTTATTTATTAGATGAGTCGTTTAATATCACCTTTTTTCCAGACAAATTGATAATAACTTGCTTGGAAAATACATAGACACACAAAGGCGAGTGCATAAGCTGTCCAAATACCATTTAAGCCCCACATAGAACTAAACCAATAAGCACAAGGCACTTCGATCAGAAGGATGGTCAAAATATTGATCATCATTGGGACATTGACTGTACCACTGGCACGCATGATTGAAGCAAAGATAGCGCTTGCACCAAAAAACAAAATTGACCATAGCACAATAAATAATAGCTGTTGCCCTAATACCACCACACTATGATCGGTGATAAAAAGCGCCATTAAATACTTAGAAAATAGATAAGCCAAAGTGATGAGTGTTCCTGTAAACAAGATATTCATGCCTAAGGCAGTCCGTGTCACTTTAGCCAATAAGTCGGATTTTCCAGCCCCAATCGCTTGCGCTGCAAAGATTGATGCCGCTATGGAGATCGACATGGCTGGGAATTGAATGTAGTTCAGAACTTGATTGACTGCGCCATATGCGGCAGTTGCGTGTGCGCCATAACGATTAACTAAGCTAATAATCACTAAGCCAGCCAAAGACGTGGTGACCATTTGTACGCCTGTCGGAATACCCAGTTTTAAAATTAACTTACTTAAACTTGGATCGTGACGAATACTTCGAAGCAGTTGACGATCAATTTTAAGAGGATGATTTTTATAATTTAAGTAGAAAGCTAGAAAAATGAGTACAGCCGCATAACCCATGATGGTGGCAACTGCAGGTGCGATAATGCCTAATTCAGGAAAACCAAAATAGCCTTTTAATAAAACAGGTGTAACCACCAAGCCAATTAAACTGGTTAAACTCAAGGCAATTAGCGGTGTCACGCTATCGCCAACACCCCGTAAAATCGAGGTATAAATAATATAAACAAATAATAACGGACTACCCACCAGCATCCATTGAACGTAGGGTAATGATAGATGCATGACTTTAGGATCGGTGCCCAACACATTTAAAATCTGCTCAGCAAATACCAGACCTAAAATGGCAATCAAGGTGCCCCCAATCAGGGTAATAAATAATGTTGAGCCGATGACACAGCGAACCTTTTCAAGATTTTGTGCTCCCCATGCTTGCCCAACTAATACGGTAGTGCCTGCTGAAATTCCAATCACAAAAGCCAAGAGAAAAAACAGGATAGGGAAAAATACAGAAACGGCTGCAATCGCATCCACGCCCATCATCTGACCGACAAAAATCGTATTAATCGTACCTGAAAGATTCTGCAAAATATTTGTGGCGATTAGCGGGACAAGAAAAACAAAAAAGGTTTTCCAGAGATTGGGTTGCATCACCAACGTTTGGCGTGGCGTCATTTAAACTCCTTTACGCGTCTATTGGAAACGCAAATCATCTCTTCAAAATAACATATGCAGCACGAGCTTGGGTTGAGTTCGGTTTATGTTTTGTTGATCAACACTGTACTAGGATTTCTCCCGCACGTTGCAAGGTTATATCTGTTTTAGCAAAACAAAATCGAATGAGTCTGAGCGATTCAGGAGGGTGCTGATAAAAGACGGAAATTGGGATAGCGACAATTTTGTGTTGCTCTGCAAGGAATTGGCACATCTCCACATCATTCAGATCAGGTCGAATCTCACTATAGTCTAGGTTTTGGAAATAGGTTCCCTGAGATGGTAGAAATTTAAAACGTGAGTCTCGGATTTGAGCATTAAAACGATCACGTTTTGCTTGGTAGAAATGAGGAAGTTCTTGGATATGCTCAGGATGCTGCTGCATATAATTAGCCAGTGCAATTTGGCATGGTGTAGTACCACAAAAATTAGCGTACTGATAAATCTGTCGAAATAGACGCATTAATTCCGGTGCAGCAACACAATATCCTGTTTTCCAACCCGTGACATGATAGGTCTTTCCAAAAGAACCAATGACATAACTACGTTCACGCAGTTCGGGAAAACTGAGAGCACTAAAATGTTTTTGCCCATCAAAGACCAGATGTTCATAAACTTCATCAGACAATACAACAATATTTTTATCTTCAATAAGTTGAATCAGTTGTTGCCAGTCCTGCTCTGACCAAATTGCTCCTGTAGGATTATGTGGTGTATTGACAATAATCATGCGAGTTTTGGCAGTGATGCTGTCTTGAACCCTTTGCCAATCTACCTGAAATGAAGGTGCTTCCAAATGAATATGAATCGACTTACCACCTGCGAGTTGTACCGCAGGTGCATAACTGTCATAACTTGGATCAAAAATAATAACTTCATCACCTGCGTGGATACAGGCTTGAATTGCACAGAAAATGGCAATGGTTGCACCAGGTGTAATGGTAACTTCGGTGATGGGGTCGCAATTTAATTGATCACGTTGCAGAAATTGTTTTGCTAACTGTTCGCGCAGAGCCAGTACACCATCTCCTGCTGGGTATTGATTATAACCATCTAATGTTGCTTGGCTAAGTGCTTCTAACAGAGCGGGTGGGGCAGGAAAATCAGGAAAACCTTGTGATAGGTTCAAGGCATTGAGCCTGTGAGCGAGTTCAGTCATTACACTAAAAATGGTCACACCTTGACTTGGAAGTTTTGACTGAAGTTGCAGCATGGTGATTAACCTAATTTACGTTTTGTTTTGAGTTGATTGTATCGGTAAAAGGATGAGATATCCAAATCGTCGCAACTTGTGCGAACAGAGATTTGCGTCTCTTCCTTGCTTCAATAATGTGCTAAATATCAAGAGAAATAGTGGAATAGTGTCTTAATAAAAACAATAGTGACAGAATTGGTCATTTTTTAGTTAAATTTGTCTAATAAATTATTATTTTTCAATTAGATATGGTGTTTTAATTTAATTATTTAAGCGATATAATTTATATCGAGAGATTAAAATAAATACGAATAATTGTGAAATAGGACATTAAGCAATGGACAATTTCGATCTAAAAATACGCTATCCGCATCATCTTGATTTAAATGATGTAGAACAATGTGGAGCATTAAATACCATTGGGGTATTAACTCGATTTGACAGAATGGGTTGGAAACAACAACTCAATCGTTGGTTGCAGCTCGACGGTGCAAGCCCGACTTTTACCATTACAGATGGTAATACAGAACACACCATCGAAATCGTTTTAAATCCCTATGCCTCATCTCAAGAGTTGAGCTTCACGGTAAAAACAGATATTCCTGTGGTCGTTGCTAAAAAACAAATCTTTGGTTTAGTACAATTTCAGGCAAAAGAGCGAATTCATTTTAGCCATCTGTCATTGGTTCAAGTAAAAGCGTACTTAACTGCCTTTTTAAAACAAGATACCGAAGCTTTGGCACGTTATTATCAAGAAAGTAAGCAGTTGGTTTGCTGATGAATGACAGGAAAAGAGATCCTTCTCTTTATGTGTTTTGTTGGGAAGATGGATGAGCCCTAATCACAGGGTGCTTAGGGCAAAAGATGGCAAAGTCGAAAGACTCTACCGTATATGGCTCTATCGTTTATAAAACGTTTTCAACAATTGCACGAATGACACCAAGTGCTAAACCAATAAATGCGCCGACAATCACACCATTCACACGGATCATATGTAAATCGCCACCCACTTCGCTTTCGATTTTGGCGATCATTTCTCGAGAATCCCACTCGTGGATGCGCTCACTGATATAACGAATAATTTTATCGCTATATTGCTCACTGAAGTTGGTTGCTAAGCCGACCATTTTTTCATTCAAAACTTCACGAACTTTTTCATTTTGAATCAAGCTTATACCAAGCTGTTGAATCGCAGTTCTTAAATTCGTCGCGATACCTGAATCTTCTTGCATTAAATCCGTTTTAATTGCATCACATAGGATCGCGATGGCACCACTAATAAAATTGAGCACCTGAGGACTATCGAGCAAAGCATCCTTGCCACTATTTAGACGTAGACTGGCTTCGCTATCGTTATCAGCAAGTTGTAACATCAGTGTATGTGTTGTGGCTTCAATATCTTGGCGCCATGGGTGATCAGGGTTAGCTAACATCGATTCAACTTTTTCGATCAGTGAATCAATCGTCCGTTGTTGTACATCAATCCCAATCCAGCTCGCACCTTTTGCTAGTTTCCATACGCCTAATTCTTGGAATAATTTACGAGATAGGTCTCGTGCTTCTTCAGGATGAGACACCATCCATTCATGTGCTAGATCAAGCCCACGTTGCAATACATCTTGGTGGAAATCATTATCTAAAACAGCACGTAACATTTCACTGGCAAGTTTGTTTATTTTGGTGCTACGAACCCATTGCACACTATTGTTCTGTACAAAGTGAGCAATTTGATCTTGGCTGACAAATTCAAAAATTCTAGGGATTGTGTGCTGAATCATCTGCACCACTTGCGTATTGTTTTTAGGATTGGCTAACCATTCACCAATTGCCAAACTCATGTCTGCATTTTTGAGACTACGTTCTACGATTTGCGGTGATAAAAAGTTTTCTTGGACGAAGCGACCCATCGATTCGGCTATACGGGCTTTATTACGTGGAATAATTTCCGTGTGGTCACGGAGTAATTTCGGTAAAGGCATTTTGCCGAAAGGATTACGAAATAATACTGTGACCGCATACCAGTCTGCTAAACCACCAACCACACCTGCTTCCGCACCAAGCATAAATATATGAATGATCCATTTGTATTCAGGAAAAAAATGCGCCGCGACCATTAAGCCAATCCATGACACTACCGCAATAATCAGTGCCATCGTGGCGAAGTATTTACTTCTCTGGAGGCTAGGTACGTGGATTTCTTCGACTGAATTCATTTAGTCATCCTTTATCACTTTTTGTTTTGAGTGGGTACAGCGGGCTGTAACACATCTCCTGATGGACTCAATCCGTACTTTGATCCTAATGATTGCAAAATCATTTGTGCGTCAAAAGCATCTGGAGATTGATCTTGAGTCTTGAAACACTCGATAGTATACGACACTTGGATTGGATCAATATTGACCACTTGTGGCATATCATAGAATGGATCGGGCCAAAAGGCTGGATGGCGACGATAGTATCCATATGGATAATAGCTAGGCGTTGGATAAATCACAGCCTGACGCGGTGCTTTATTCCGTGCATTACTTGGGTCATCCACAACCGTAAAATAACGGTATCCATTTTTGAGTGTTGTTTGAGCAGCTTTTAATAAGGTAATTTCTTCAGCTGTACCATAACTTAGATTTGGACCTGCTTGAAAACCAATACGATACGTTTTGCTATTTAATGGATAAGCGGTGAATTGACCAAGTTGGTCAAAGGTTTTGGGTTGTTGTGGAATGGTCGCGCACCCTGTAAATGCCAATGCGACAAGGAGAGGGGTGCATTTCAATACAGTTTTCATATGCAATTCCTATTTCAATGTCTGTAAAACTGACTTAAAAGCTACTGTTGGGTTGGGTTAAAAATTCCAACTCTTCCGCCGTTGATGTTCTACCTAAAATTTCATTTCGATGTGGATAGCGGCCAAAACGATCAATAATGATCTTATGTTTCTTTTCAAAACTCAGATTGATTTCATTCCCCAAGCGTTGAAAAAGCTTGAGGGCATATTCATGCATCAATTTAGATTCACTGTGCATAAACGGCATATATAAGAAAGAACGTTGTTCAGGGCTCAATTGCGCATCAAGTTGTAAGCTAATCGCTTCCTGTGCCAGTGCCAATGCCAAACTGTCATAAGCAAATGCTTGTGCTTGGTCACGGTAGATATTACGAGAGAATTGATCGAGTACAATGATTTCAGCCAAACGACCTTCTGGCGTTTTGCGCCAAGACCAAAGTTCTGCTTGGCTTGCTTGCTGGTGAATTATTTGAAATTGCTCGCGAATTTTATCGTCAAAAGCATCACTTTTCGCGAACCAAAGTGAACGATGATTCGGATCAAACCAAAAGTCGAGAATGTCTTGTGCTTGCATGAAGAAGTGCCAAATGAAAGATCGATTATTTTAATAAAATCACAAATTCAGCGTGTCTTATGTAACAAGATTGTGATAAAAATTGCCAAATTAAATCAGATGACTAGATCACAATTGTCGTTATAATTGGCAGAATAACGAAGTCGCTAACACTTATCTTGTTGGCCGATCTTGAATGAGCGAGCATATAAATTATGAATCAACCCAATACATTTTCTTCCTCTGTGATTCCAACATGGGTAGATGCTTCGCTATTGAAGGGGATGTTACGCGGCATAGAACGTGAAAGTTTAAGAATGCAAAGCAATGGATTTTTATCACAAAAAAATCATCCAAAAGCTTTAGGGTCTGCACTCACGCACCCTCATATTACAACGGATTATTCAGAAGCATTGATGGAGTTTATTACCACTCCTCAATCCACTATTGCTGCGGCATTAGATGAATTGCGAGATATTCACACCGTGGTGCATCAACACCTCGAAGAAGGTGAGCGCTTATGGCCACTGTCGATGCCATGTATGCTGGATGATAATGAAGAGAATATCCAATTAGCACAGTACGGAACCTCGAATATTGGTCGTTTTAAAACGCTTTATCGCCGTGGTTTAGGTGTGCGTTATGGCCGCCGTATGCAGACGATTTCAGGGGTGCATTATAATTTATCTTTCCCTGATCAATTGTTTGCTGAGTTACAACAGCAAGAGAGCGATCAAGAATTAAAACAACTCAGTGCTCAAGATTATCGTAGCCATCGTTATTTTGGCTTGATTCGTAATTTCATTCGTTTAACTCCTTTGGTGATGTATTTATTAGGAGCGAGTCCATCCGTTTGTCGTTGTTTCCTGACAGGTCGTGAACATCATTTACAACCTTTGGTTAAAGGCACTTTGTATTTACCAGAGGCTACGGCTTTACGTATGGGGCGTTTGGGATACCAAAACTCAGCACAGAAAGAGTTAGGCATTCATTATAACGATCTGCATGACTATTTGGATGGATTGCAGAAAGCAGTACATACGCCTTATCCAGAGTTTAGTGCGTTGGGCTTAGACGATGAGTCTGGTGAACCTATCCAAATTAATGATCATGTGCTTCAGATCGAAAATGAATACTATAGTTTGGTCCGTCCAAAACAAGTCCCTCAGGCCGGTGAAACGCCATCACAAGCGTTGAAAAATCGTGGTGTTGGTTATGTCGAACTTCGTGCTGTTGACGTCAATCCGTATAGTTCAATCGGTATTGATGAGATTGCTGCTGGTTTTCTTGAAAGTCTAGCTTTATATTGTTTACTGAGTGATAGTCCAGAGTTGTATGCAGATGAACAAGAACAGATTGATCGGAATCAAACAGAGGTTGTGAATCGAGGTCGTGCAGCTGATGTAAAGATTGAGCTTGGTGAGAAAACAATGAATTTTCAAGCTTGGGCACAGCAGCATTTGGCAACTATTCAGCAATGTGCGACTTTACTCGATCAAGCGAATCAAACACAGTTGTATCAAGACGCAATTGTTGTGATGCAACAACGCTTAGCACATGTTGAAAATACGCTTTCAGCGCATGTCATTGAAGATACCTTGAAGCATGGTGGTACATGGAGTTTTGGCAGCGTTATGGCTCAGCAACATGTGCAATATTATGATCAGCATGTATTAAACCAAGAAAGAAAACAGTATTTTGATGAGCTAGTACAAACTTCGTTGCAAAAACAGGCTGAACTTGAACAAGATAACGACATGAGTTTTAGCCAATATCTTGCAAAATACCGTTAAAAATTTTTTAGAGGATTTCCCATGCGTTGGAATTACCGTTTGGTCAGTGCTTTACTTGTTCTGACCAGTATTATTGGTATCTCATTTGCCTTGTATTTAGAACACGTACAAGGATTAGAGCCATGTCCACTTTGTGTTTTCCAACGTATTGGTTTGATCGGTATGGGATTTATCGCATTGATTGCGTTTATTCATAATCCGATTTCGAATGGCTTCAAACGTTTTTATGCATTATTAGCGACCTTATCAATTGGTTGGTCTGCGGGTGTTGCTGCACGTCATGTTTGGTTGCAGAATCTACCACCTGATCAAGTGCCAAGTTGTGGTCCTGGTTTGGATTATTTGGTAGAAGCTTTGCCGATGAAAACGGTTTTACAGCAAGTCTTAACAGGTTCTGGCGAATGCGCCTTGATCGATTGGACTTTTTTAGGTCAGTCGTTACCTGTTTGGTCTTTGGTATATTTTAGTTTTATTCTGCTGATTTGTTTGTGGCAGTTGTTTAGAAAATATGATTCTACTAAAGCTTAAAATACCATTTTGAATAAAAAGAGCCGAAATTTATAGGCTCTTTTTTTATTGATAAGCGAAAATGTAAAGATTTGCTAAAAATAAAATATAATTATAGACAGATAGGTCTGTTTTTTTATAAAGTGCAGCCGTTTCTTTATCCTATGATTATAAAAAAATGCTTTTTAATATATCTAATGTATTAGAAAAAATAGGGCTAAATGCACAAAAACGTGCAATACACGTACAATTTTCTAATGAAGAATTAAATAACCAAGTTTTTTTACAGCGTATCGAGGGAAAGCATCAACTGAATGATGGCTTACATGCGGAGTTAATTTGCCTCTCTACCAATGCTCATATTGCATTAAAACAATTTATCGGTGTTCAACTGGCTGTGGATCAAGTCACAGATTCAGGACAGTTGTTCCGTATGACTGGCATAGTAACTGAAGCGTGCTATGGACAAAGTGATGGTGCCTTAACTCTATATAAACTGACTCTGAGTGATGCGACAAACTTATGGCATAAACGCCGTAATAGTCGTGTTTTTATGAATAAAACAATCGTTGAAGTTACAGAAGTTTTATTCAAAGAATGGCAAGAAAAAAGCCCATTATTTGCTGCAAGTTTGAGTCTTGACCTGAATGGACTAAAGCAAAGTTATGATGTGCGTCCATTTGTGATGCAGCATAATGAATCTGATTATGATTTTCTTACACGCTTATGGCGTAGTGAAGGGATTAGCTGGCTCATTGATGAAGCAGAGCTTTTTGTTCCGCATTTTTCCATACCGATTCAATCACAAAAGCTAAGATTGATTGATGATAATAGTCAATATCAAGCTTTAGCTCGACGCAGTATTCGCTATCATCGAAGTAGTCCAACCGAATACCAAGACAGTATTACAGGTTTTGTCGCAGTGCGAAGTTTGCAACCCACTGCTGTTCATTTGCAACGTTGGCAGCCTGATGCTTTAGCACAAGACGAAGGCGCTGGTTCAGTCATCACCACACATAGTCATTCCACAAGTTTTGACTCAGTCAGTTTAGGTCTTGAACAAGCATGGCATGTAAGTCCAGCATGGATGCAGGATTTAAAAGGTGAAGATCAAGCTACAGCTTCAGGTAACAGCCAATTAGAAAAGCAAAATCAAATATTAAATGATAGGTATGCTTTTCAAGCCAAGTTTTTTAGGGCCTATAGTTCAGTGCGTGACAGCCAAGTAGGATATTGGTTCAACCTTATTGATCATCCAGAAATTAATCAGCATGACGTCGTAGATCAAGAGTTCTTGATTATTGCTAAAACGTTCTACAATCAAAATAATTTACCGAAAGATTTACAGCAACAGGTACGCCAATTATTAAAACAAAGTCGTTGGCATGCACTTGAAGATGACGGGGCTGAGCGGCAGGCAAATGAACTGACATTGATTCGCCGTCAAATCAAAATTACACCAGAATATGATCCTCTACAGCATCGCCCAATCGCCTATCCACAACGCGCTAAAGTTGTTGGACCAGAAGGGGAAACTATTTATGTAGATGAATGGGGGCGTATTAAGGTTCGCTTTCTGTTTACCCGTAGTGATGATCATGGACATGATGGCGGTGCGGGCAGTAATAACAATGATACCGATTCAGCATGGGTCGATGTGTTAACACCTTGGGCGGGAGAGGGGTATGGAGCTCGCTTCTTACCTCGTATCGGTGAAGTTGTCGTTATTGATTTTTTTGATGGCAATATTGATCGTCCCTTTGTGACAGGACGAATCCATGAAGCGCAACGTTCTCCAACCAAATTTGATGTCAAAGGGCAGCTTCCTGATACTAAAAAGCTAAGTGGCATACGCAGTCAGGAAATCAATGGAAGTGGCTTCAACCAATTACGCTTTGATGACACAACAGGGCAGATCAGTACTCAACTACAAAGTAGCCATGCGGCAACACAGTTGAATTTAGGTAATTTAAGCCATCCTAAAGAACAAGCGACAAGCCAAGGTCGTGGAGAAGGCTTTGAGCTTAGAACAGACGCTTGGGGAGCTGTGCGTGCGGGTAAAGGCATGCTCATTAGTACCTATGCACAAGAGCAAGCGATTGCAGACCATTTAGAGGCCGCACAAGCACAATCCTTACTTTCACAAGGCTATGAAAGCATGAAAATGCTCAGTGAAGTTGCAGCCAAGCAACAAACTGATGCTTTGAATGTAATTAATCGTTTACCCAAATTCATCCAGTCGCTTGAGTTAAAAACCACAGGTCAGGCATTAAATAGTACGGTAAACCTATTCAAAGAAGGAATTAATAAGGATCCTATCCATGCCCTAAAAGACTGCGGTGGCTTTATTCAAGACATTGGTGCACTAGGGGGAAATGCAAAAGGCGTTGTAGATGAATTTAATTCTTTCTTTAGCGATGCTAAAGATGCAGTAGAAAATTTAAAAGCATTTATCGAAAACGTTGAAGAACATGGCCCTGATATTGTTAAAGGAAAACTCGCAAGTATTAAAGACCGAATTCATAAAAATCCATTTGAAAGTATTCAAGAGGTCGGGAAAGTCTTAGCAAATGTCGAGACTAAAGATTTTGATTTGATGAGTACGTGTGGAACTTTTAGTAAAGGCAGTAAATTGGAAGTATCACCTTCTAAAGCATTGAGTTCTTTACAAGGCTTTATGGAAGGTTATACCCAAGGTTTAGAAAGCAGTTCCGATACTAAACAACAAGAGCAAGGCAAGATCTTCAGACAAGCCCTTATGTTGTTAGCATCGCCAAATGGTATTGCTTTGACGACGCCTGAAAATATTATTCTACAAGCTTCGCAAGATATTGCCGAAAGTGCCAGCGGTTCTATTAATTTAAGTGCGCAAAAAAATATTATTGGGCATGCACAAGACAAAATTAGTTTGTTTGCAGCACAAAAAGGTTTTAGAGCCTATGCAGCAAAAGGAAAGCTGGAGTTACAAGCGCAAGATGATGCGATTGAAGCAATTGCGAAGAAGGTCATCAAGCTCATTTCTACTGAAGATAAAATCGAAATTACCAGCCCAAAAGAGATAGTATTAACAGCAGGTGGGTCACAACTCAAAATTAATGCGGATGGCGTATTTTCAACAACAGGCGGTAAGTTTGAGAGTAAGGCTGGGCAGCATTTGTTTGCTACTGGAGCTAAGGTTTCTTATGAGGTACCTGAACTGCCAAAAATTGGGCCATCTGCTATTAAATTTTTATTTACTTCAATATTTGGAGAAGCAATTCCTGAAGCAAAGGTTATAGTGTTTGATGACTTAGAAAAACATACGCTATGGGAAGGGGTAACTGATAAAAATGGTTTAACTCCATTATTAGAAAGTGAAGATGCTAAAAATTATTCAACATATTTAGGTTTTGATCAATGGTCTAGCTCTTTTTATGATGATGAAGTCGATGAAGAGAATAGTAACGATACGATTCTGGAGCCAGGTGAACATGGTTCACAGCTTGATTAAATTTTAATAGGTATGAATAAATGAATAAGAAAGTTCATAAAGTTGCAAAAGGCGAAACACTTTGGGGTATATCAAAGCATTATGGGATTCCTTTAAAGAATTTAGCCGATTGGAATAACTTAACTGGACGATTAATCCATAATATAAATATTGGGCAAAAAATATACCTATATCCACCTCAAGAAGAGATTGATACATTCCTAACTATTCGATTATTGGATTTAGCATTTAATCCAATTAATACTGCCACATTAAATCTAGAATATGATGGTTTAAAAAAAGAAGTTAAAATACTAAATGGAAATTCCCCTGTGATTACTATCAAAGATCACACAAAGGGAGTAAAAGTATATTTTAAAAGTAACTTAAAAGGTTTTTATTTAATTGCTGATCATAAAAAATTACCATTAGGAAAAAAGAAATTAGTTTTAACTTCTAGAATGATGAAATCAACAGGTGTATATGGTTATAAAGAGGGTGCTGAGAATCAAAAAGTAAAAGATGTTAAAATTGATTTAAAAAATAAAAATAAAGAGTTATTAAAGGAAAAAAATGAAAAATCGACTCCGATGCCTCTAATAAGTAAAGATAATAATGAGCTAAAAAATCAAAAAGGAGTTTTAATTGCTACGGGAGAGAATATTTCAGTTAGTGGGAATTCACAAAAACAAAAACTACCACAAGTTAATTTACCTGAAACAATTGATAAATCGGTTAGAACTGAAGGAGGAGAAAAAACACATGCTATTGCTAAGGTTGGAATTGAAGGAAACTTGAGACTGGTTGCTGCAAATGAAATTTATAGAAAAGATATTCTTGATGCTGAAAAAAAATATGGCATAAGTGCAGCAACAATAGCAGCTCTTATTTGTATCGAAACGGGTGGAGGAAAAATTGAAAATAAATGGGATCCAAATGCAGTAAATCCGCAAGGAACAGGAGTTGGTCTAGGCCAATTTTTTACCCCCACTTGGTTGGAACTAGCGACAGATAAAACAGGTAAACTTAATCAATATATAGTTAAGAAGAAAGGATATAAATTACTTGTTGGAAGCGGTCGTTGGAGAGGCTATACACTTTCTGATGACCAGCGTACTGAAGAACAGAAAAAGAAAAAATTACAACAACCTATAGTAAAGCTGAATAGCAAAGATATCAGCTGGATAAACTCGCTAAGAACTGATGCTGGATTATCAATTGATACGATAGCTTTATCTGCAAAAAAAAATTTAGAGGGATTAAAGAGTAGATTAAAGAAGAATGGTTTAGCTACTAGTGGGATTGATAATCTAAATCCATTAGAAATGAGTAAGCTTATATATTTTTGTCATCATGAATCTCCTGGAAGTGCATATTTGATCATGAGAAACAGTATTGATAAAGATACTGCTAAGACTAACTTTGAAGCTAATGTAAGTAAAAAAGTTCAAGCTAAATATTTAAAGCAAGGTAATAATAACTATATTCAAGCATATAAAATTTGGATGTATGAAAATCTGATTGATACAAAAGTTCATACCTTAGAATTTATGTTGAATACAAATGGATTACATGAATCTAATATGGTGGATATAGAAAAGAAAGTTTTAAACTCTAAACAAGAACCAAAACAAGAACCAAAACAAGAACCAAAACAAGAACCAAAACAAGAACCAAAACAAGAATCAAAACAAGAATCAAAACAAGAATCAAAGATTGGTGGTGCAAATGTTTGGTTTGATCCATTAAAAGTAAACAGAATGAGATCAGCTGGAAAATATGCCGCTGTCGCGAAATCTTGTACTTTCGGTATGGTTCGAAATGGTGGAAAAAGAGCACATCAAGGTATTGATTTGGAAGCAAAAGTTGGAGAGGAGATAAGGGCTGTTGCTTCAGGAACTTTATATGCCATTAATAGAGATTTTAATGCTAAGGGAGATAGTAGTTTTGGGGCAACTATTACATTGCAAGTAAAAGTAGATGATTTACCCGAGAAACAAAAACTTTACATACGAAAGCATTATCCAAATATAATATTTGTTTGGTTTTTTTATGCCCATTTGAGCCAAATTAATAGTTTTGAGAGCGATGAAGCATGGATTGAGGCTGGAACTCCATTAGGAAAAACTGGATGTAGTGGAAACGCACATATAATGCCCACAGTTGAATTAGGCAGCCATTTACATTTTGAAGTTTGGTATTTGAAAGACCATGGTAAAGGTAATAAATCATTACCAACAAAGGATCAAGATGGTAGAGGATTAGTTGGTCGTTTTGATCCATACCCTTTGCTTAACAACCCATTACCTCCAACTAAAGAAAAGCGATGAGATTAAATATGAATTCAAGTAAAATATTTTTAACATTAGCCCTATTACTACCAAACATTTCTCAGGCAAAAAATATTATTTTATATGATGATTCAAATAGTATTATTTCTCAAGAGTATAAAAGTATTAACGAACTTGGCCAATCTGTAAAAATAGATAAAGATTACGAAATTCAAACTAAAGAAATCTCTTTGAATTCTAGTGATAAAGATACTCATTCTTATAGTATTCTTCTGAAGGAAGGAAGAAAAACATATACTTTGGATAAAAATAAAATATCTGGTTTGAATAGGTATATTATTTCACCATATTTTTCAGACAATAATTTTATTGGTTTTTCTCAATACACGGAAAATGTATTAAGAGGCGATTTTTATATTATAAAGAAATTTTATATTTTTAATAAAAAAACAAAAGAAATTGCTATTGTAAGGTTAAATAATACAAGTGTTTCTAACAATAAAGATGGCAAGTATGATTATAATTTTTTAGATCAAAATTATATAAAAAAAATTACTATGGATGATTGTTTAAATATGTATACTATAAATTCGATATATGAGCAAAACAATCCTGCTGTTTGGGGTGTGTTATCTAAAGAATTTAAACCTGGGTACAAAATTAATAATGGTTTTAAATTTAAGTTGACAAAAGATAATAAAATTAAGTGTGAAGATTTAAAAGGTTCAACACTAGAATGTAGTGACGGTTTTATGCAGATTCATGAAATAAAGTGAATGTACTAATATCTTATTCTGGTTTTTAGATTATGCTATTTTAATGAAGACTTGCTTAATCAATATGAAGTCAAAACTATGTGTAAGCTATCTCTGAAAAGAAAAAGGGTAGTAAGAATATTACTTCAAATGATGATAGAGGTGGAATGTATTCTTATTTTTAAAGAAAGATATGGATTGAGTTTTTTAAACTTGTTAGTTTTAAAGTAAATAATGAATAACAAAATAATTTCTCTGTCATGCTTGGTCTTTATAAGTGCTTTAATTGGATGTAGTAATAAAAATCAGGACAAATCACAAGTTGGTTTAAATAGCGAACAGAATGTAATACGCATAGAAGATAGAGAAAAACCTCTATTAGCTATAAGTGAGCCAAAGGTAACTAATAAAGAACTTGAGAGTAATGATAGTCCACAAATCTCATATTCTGATAAGAATATTACAGAATGGTATGGTTTTGATGAAACTACAGATGAACCAAAATGTAAAACTGTACAGACCTTTAAGCTTACATCTTATAAATGTGACATCTCTAAAAATGCCTTTGTTACTGATGAAGATGCAGTATTATTAGAAAATGGAAGCCAACGAATTTTTATTTATTCTGATCAAAAAGTTTGTAATGAAGTGTTGGAAATACGCAACTCTAATGCACCATAAGGTTGAAATGTCTTTGTTGCACAAATATTTCACAAACATATAATTTAAAATAAATTGTTTGCATATTTTTAAAACAAGGTCTAAAAAACTATTAAATTTCCTCTGTATCAATATGAGTTTGATGCTTTAGTATCGTTAGTATTCAATATCGGTAATATTGCTAGTAAAGCCCCAAATCTATGTAAGTTAATTAATCAAAGTAATTGTTAAGATGGGCCTAAAGAAATGTTAGATATAAATAAAATTACTGTAAATGGAAAAAATTCCAGATCTCGGTTTAACTAAAAGACGTAATAGTGAATATCAATTGTTTGTTAAAGGAACGTACGATGCAAGGCATTAATTCTAACTTTCTTAGTGTGCTATTAGTCTTTGGTTTGAGTGCTTGCTCAAATGCTGCAGAGTATAAGCCACAACGATTAGATGAGAAAACAGTTTATAAAAATAGTGAGCATGAACTGAATAGTATATATTTTGATATAAAAATTTATATTGGTGATAATAAAAACGAAGTTAAGTATCTTGTTGATACTCAACGCTCTTGGTTGAAAAATAGAAATTTAAAATGTGATTTTAATGGAAAAGAAGCAAATTATGAAAACTATAAATGTCTAAGTGATTTTAATAATTCAAAAATTAAAGATTTAAGAAAGTCATATTTAAATTTTGATAGCTTGGAACGGAGCTTAATAAAACCATTTAAGTATCAAGATGGTATTATAAAAGAGTTAGAAGTAGGTGGTTGTTATTGTGATGAAAGTATAATTAATATTTTGAAAAACAAGATATATATATATATATCAGGCTTGTGATCAAAAATTAAATGAACCACGTATATATAATATTGTTGGTAAGAAAAAAGACGAATTTTCTGTAGAGTATCAAATTGATACAAATAATAATAAAGTACCAGAATTTAATTTAGTTTTTGTCACTAATGGAAAAAATGTTTGGAATATTGTTCCTAAGGTTTTTAGAAAAGAAGATTTATTGAATTTAAATTTTACAATTGGCTATACAACTGATGAAAATTTGAAAAACAATAAAATTGATTGCAGCGATTATGAGGAGTAATGCTCTAAATTTAGATTTTTTTACCTAAGATACAGTGAATTTTATGATTAGAATTACAGTTAAACAAAATTAATCTGAATATTTAATCTCAAAAATCTAAAAAAAGCTCAGCTATACAGCTGAGCTTTTTTACTTTTATGTCTCAACAATCCCTTCTAAATCATCAAAGGTATAATTGTTGGGTACATTAATCATATGTGTTTGAACACCTTCTTCAACGACTTCCCCAACTTCTGGATAAAGCCATCTTGTGATTTGCTCAGCAACACTCGAATGGTATTGAATTTCAAAATGATTCAAACCATAGAAAACAGCTTTATGTGTATCTGGTAATTTAAGCTGAAAACGAGGGTTCGGATGTTCACCAAGAGCACTTTTAACACTGACGAGATAATCACCTATCACTTTAAGTGCTTTATTTTTAACTTTCTCAAATTCTAATGTTCCAGCAATCAGGAATGTGTTGATATGAGATGGTAATGGTGCAGGTTTACGATTGTCGTCCGCGAAGCCGATACGCGCATCATTATGTTCCCAGTCATCATCACGAACACTACCATATCGTAGATCGAGTATCCCATTACTGCGTACATTTACTAATTGACCGATCAGGCTGATAAAAGGGAATGCCCCTAATTTGTCTTGTAAGACAAAACCAAATCGTTCCAGTACGGCACCGTGATGTGGCGAACCGATACATACGAGATTTTCTACCATATGTACCCATTGATGTAGATTTTGTTTGCCATAGAAAAGCGCACTGCGTGAAACCAGTCCCCCCATACTATGTCCAATCAAATCGATACTGGTAATACGAGGGTTTCTCTGGATCAAATCTTCTAATACGTTGGCAAAACTGCGACCATTTGCAGAGATTCGACGACCTGTATTGTAATTTAAATACAGCATCGTGTTATTGTCACGCTGAGCAAGTAAACGCTCACCGATTCCGCCATAACGATGATTTGACCAACTCAAATGGTTCATACATAAACCATGTGTAAGTATTACGATACGCCCAGTAAGTTCACCTTGCTGTAATGATCCATAGTGATCATATAACACCATCGGTAATGCCATTGGGTTATGTTGTTTTAGGAAGAAATCCCCAAAAATCCCATTCAATGCCCCTACAACAAAATGAAGGCTTGGCGTTAATGGTTTATCGTGTAGAACTGGAAATTTTTCAACGATATGACGCAGACTAGGAGCAAGAAAGCTACTCCCGTATTTTTGAATAGCATCATATGAAAATTGATAGAACTTTTGTAATTGTGGATGCTTCTGTAATTTTTTGGCTTTTTGTGTACTTAAACCGAGCGTAGTCCTTAACACTTCAGTTTGAATTAATTGCACCAGTTCATGAACACCACTTAAACTTGTGCTCACTAATTGTGCCAAACCTTCCAAAACATCTGCCTGACTTGGGGGCGTACTGTCCCATTTGCAGTAGGTTTCATGCAGAGGTGTTAAACTTGGCATATTATTTTTCCCCATCCTTGATATATATACCGAAGGTTTGAAGTTATTAACTTAACATTGTTTAGATAAACTACAACAAACTCTTACATCTTATGTCTTTCAGAACTAATTTTTTTAGAATACTGATGAATGGAATTCAGTATCGTTTTTTGTGTCAGACAATATCGAGCTTAAATGTAATTTATATTGTTATATGTTTAATCATTACGCAAAATAATGTGATTTATTTCACAATAAGTCAAGCACTTGTCTAATTTGGTGCATATGCAAATTATCTATTTACATGGTTTTAGAAGCAGCCCACTGTCAAAAAAAGGGCAAGAGCTGTATCAATATTGTGCAAATCACGATCATATTCACGTGCATTTGCCCGATTTGAATCAACCACCTGAAGTGGTCTTAAAATACGTTTCTAATTTAATCGAAAGTTTACCGCTCGATCAAGTTGTCTTGGTCGGTAGCAGTTTGGGTGGATTCTATGCGACATATTTTGTCGCCAAATATGATTGTCCTGCTGTACTGATCAATCCTGCTATGCAACCATGGCAACTCTTTCAAGAATTGTTCGGTATTGAGCAAATCCCACTCAAAGTCACGGAATCATGGACGCTTGATCACGATCAATTGCAGCAATTACAATCAATTGCTGATACGAAACCAGAACAGGCTGATAAAATTCTCGTGCTGTTGCAACAAGATGATGAAGTCTTGGATTATCGTCAGGCACAACGCTATTATAGTGCCCTACATCCATCTGCATTGATATTAACGGATGTGGGTGGTAATCATGCAATGGATGATTTCAAAGACAAATTACCCTTAGTACTCGAATTTTTGTCGGCAGGCATATAAAAAGGAAGTCAGATCAAGTGACACAATACACGGCACAATCCCTCGAAGTTCTTTCTGGTTTAGATCCTGTTCGTCGTCGTCCAGGGATGTATACAGATACCTCACGCCCAAACCATTTGGCGCAAGAGGTAATTGATAATGCTGTCGATGAGGCGCTGGCAGGGCATGCCGACCAAATTTGTGTGACGGTCTATGAGGATGGTTCGTTGTCAGTTGAAGACAATGGTCGAGGTATGCCTGTCGATATCCATCCAGAGTATGGTCAAAGTGGTATCGAAATCATTCTGACCAAGCTACATGCAGGTGGTAAGTTCAGTACTGATAACTATCAGTTTTCAGGTGGTTTGCACGGTGTTGGTATTTCTGTGGTTAATGCTTTATCTACACGGGTTGAAGTCGCTGTACAACGTCAGGGTAACTTGTATCAAATGGCATTTGAGCAAGGTGAGCCTGTTGCGCCATTGTCTGTGTTAGAAGGTAAAGTTGCGAAACGTGCGACAGGGACAACTGTTCGTTTCTGGCCAGAGGCTAAATATTTCGATAGTCCTAAGTTTGCATTGAAAGCGCTGAAACATAATTTAAAAGCCAAAGCTGTATTGGCGGCAGGCTTAAAAATTATTTATGACGATAAAATCAATAATGAAAAAATCGAATGGCAGTTCGAAAATGGTCTCGTTGACTATTTAATGGATGAATTGGAAGATCGAGAGATTTTACCAGCACCTGCTTTTGTGAGTAGTGGACAAGCAGAAAGAGCCGCGTGCGAATTTGCAATTTGCTGGAATGTTGAGGGTGGTGAACAGATTCAAGAAAGTTATGTCAACTTGATTCCAACTGCGCAAGGCGGTACGCATGTGAATGGATTGCGTTCGGGGGTCACGGAGGCTTTACGCGAGTTCTGTGAATTACGTAATTTATTACCGCGTAATATGAAACTTTCGGCAGAAGATGTCTGGGATGGGGTGAATTTCATCCTATCTTTAAAATTCCAAGAGCCACAATTTTCAGGACAAACCAAAGAGCGTCTCTCGAGTCGTGAAGCTTCGAATATTGTGCTCAATATTGCCAAAGATGCGTTTGCGTTATGGTTAAACCAACATGCTGAGATCGCAACTCAACTAGCTGAAATGGCAATCGCCAAAGCAGGTCGTCGTTTAAAAGCAGCTAAGAAAGTCGAACGTAAGAAGATTGTGGCTGGTCCAGCATTACCTGGAAAATTAGCAGATTGTGTTGGCTTAACCCGCGAAGACAGTGAGCTGTTTATTGTCGAAGGGGATTCCGCAGGTGGCAGTGCTAAACAAGCACGGGACAAAAATTTCCAAGCGATTATGCCGATTCGTGGAAAAATCCTGAATACGTGGGAAGTGTCCTCGGATGAAGTCTTGGCATCTCAGGAAGTTCATGACATTGCGATTGCGATTGGTGTTGATCCAGGCAGTGATGATTTGTCTGAACTACGTTATGGCAAAATCTGTATCCTTGCCGATGCGGACTCAGATGGTCTACATATCGCAACTTTACTCTGTGCATTGTTTGTGAAACATTTTCCAGCCTTAGTTGAGGACGGTCATTTATTTGTCGCGATGCCACCGCTTTATCGTATTGATATTGGCAAAGATGTGCACTATGCCCTAGATGATGATGAGTTAGAGGCAATTCTGAAAAAAGTAAAAGGTAATAAAAATCCACAAATCACTCGATTTAAAGGTCTGGGTGAAATGAATGCCAGTCAATTACGTGAAACCACCATGGATCCAAATACACGTCGTTTGGTGCAACTAGATTTAGATGATGCACATTTAACGGCAGGTTTGTTAGACAAGTTACTCGCGAAAAAACGAGCGGCTGATCGTAAACACTGGTTAGAGCAGAAAGGTAATTTGGCGGATATTGTGGTTTGATTTGAATCGATTTTTGCATAGCCCAGTTGATCTGGGCTTTTTTATATCTTTTTAAAAAATGTAAATTCATAAGCAGAAAAACAAACTTGGAATGCTATTTTATTTTTATCTCTTGGTAAAATTTTATTTAGCATCTGAAGCGTATTGATCAAAATAGCTTGTTTGTTTCTAAGATTTTAAAATTAAAATATATCAAATTCTTAAATGATAATAGTGAAAATAGAATGAAGCGTTTTTTAAGTATTTTTTTCCCAATTCTGTTTAGTAATACGATTTTTATTATGAGTGGTGTCATTGATACCGCATTTTTATCTCACTATAGCTATGTGCATTTAACAGCTTTATCGGTTTCTCTCTCAGTTTATATGATTGTTTTTGTGGTGGGCTACGGATTACTACAAGGAATGTTTCAAATCCTCACAGAAGAAAAAGGGAGGGAAATTAATCAGCAGAAATTAACCAATATCGTAAGCTTGGCGGTATTAATCGCAGCTGTGTTTAGTATTGTTGCGATTGTTTTGATCAATAATACCGAGCATTTATTAACCTTTTTTCAAGCATCAGATACCGTCCTGTTATTGGTTAAAAATTGTTTGATTATTTTTTCAGTCGATCTAGTGGTTCGGCTATGTTGCCGTATCTTAACCATACAAATACAGGTTTTAGATCGTCCAATTATCGCAACTTATATAGGCGTAATTTTTTTATTGATTAAATTGCCTCTGTCCTATGCTTTGATCAATCGAGTAGCGTACTTTGATATTGCACCTTGGGGTGTCTATGGCGCCGTATTTTCGACATTGCTTGGGGATAGTGTGATGTTGATATTGTTATACGGTTATATACGTGGCAAAGCTGTTTTTAAACTTGATCTGAGTCGTTTTTCCTTTAGTTATGAATTGTTGCGCCGTTTTCTTCGAATTGGAATACCTACCGCACTGATGATCGTGATTGATGTGATTGCTTTTATGGCAATTTCGATTCTAGCATTGCCACTAGGAAGTATCGTGATTGCCTCGCATCAGGTGGTCGCTAGTATTTGTTCCATGTTATATATTTTACCAGCTGCATTTTCTGTTGTTTTCAGTTTAATGTTATCTGAAAAAATTGGCGCTCAACAGAAACAAGTTGCTTTGCTTTGGTCAAAAAAGGCCTTTCTGCTTATCTTTATTTTTGCCGTCACTTTATGCAGTGTATTACTGCTTCTTCGAGATGAGTTCATTTCTCTATTTACCCAAGACCTAGCGGTTATTCAAATCACGACCTCCCTCTTTATCCTCGGAATTTTGTTTCATTTAGCAGATGCAATGTTATGTATTTTTGCAACGGTATTACGCTGTTGGGGCATAACGATTGTGCCAAGCATGATTTATAGCACTTCATTGTTGATCTTTGGTTTAGGTGGCGGACAGCTATTGGCATATTGGGGAATGGATTGGTGGATCTTTGAAATTATTCCATTGGGTATTGATGGGTTTTGGATTGCTTTAATTGGGTCGTATAGCTTAGCTGTCACCGTGTGTGCTTTATGTTTTAAATACCGAAATGCCACTTGGATTCGTTGAAAAAATCTGATTTTTTGAATCTTCTGGATCAAAAAGTTAAATATTCTTTATCTGAGCAAGGTATCAATTTTTTATTTTGATTAATTGTGCTTCATTTTAGTTCAGCATGTATTTTTTGTATGCAATGTTGTATACAAGATTGGATTTTTTTTTACTGGTTTGAATTAATTTTATTATAAAACAATGCCTTGATGTGTTGGCACAGATATTGAATAACTCCATTCAGTAAAAATCAGAAGATCAACCTGTGGAGAACAAAGATGCAAAATAAATTGATGTCGATGTCTGTACTTATGGCAGCGATGATGGGGGTAGGACTGGTCGGTTGTTCAAAACCAGCAGAAAAAACAGAACAAACAAAAACTGAAGCAAAAACAGCACCAGCAGAAAGTGGTGACACCATTAAAGTGGGGATTCTGCATTCCCTTTCGGGCACTATGGCGATTTCTGAAACTTCCCTGAAAGATACAGCATTGATGACCATTAATGAAATCAATGCCAATGGTGGTGTACTCGGTAAAAAATTAGAACCAGTTATCGTTGATCCAGCATCAGATTGGCCGTTATTTGCTGAGAAAGCTCGCCAGTTAATTACTCAGGACAAAGTCGCTGTTATTTTCGGTTGCTGGACATCAGTATCACGTAAGTCGGTTCTTCCTGTGGTTGAAGAGTTGAATGGTTTACTGTTCTATCCAGTGCAATATGAAGGTCAGGAACAATCAAAAAATATTTTCTATACAGGCGCAGCACCGAATCAACAAGCGATTCCTGCAGTTGAGTATTTGATGGGAGAAGAGGGCGGTAAAGCACAACGTTTTGTTTTACTTGGTACAGATTACGTCTACCCACGTACGACCAATAAAATCTTACGGGCATTCTTGAAGTCTAAAGGCATTGCCGATGCAGACATCATGGAAGAATACACACCGTTTGGTCATAGTAATTATCAAACCATTGTTGCCAATATTAAGAAATTCTCTGCAGGCAAAAAGACTGCGGTGATTTCGACCATCAATGGTGACTCTAACGTACCTTTCTATCGTGAGCTTGGTAACCAAGGTATTAAAGCGGCTGATATTCCAGTCATGGCATTCTCCGTTGGTGAAGAAGAGTTACGTGGTATTGATACCAAACCATTGGTGGGTCATTTAGCGGCATGGAACTATTTCATGTCAGTTAAAAATCCGAAAAACACTGAGTTTGTGAATAAATTCAAGCAATATGCAGTGGAATACAAGCTTCCAAATGCCGATAAAGTTGTGACCAACGATCCGATGGAAGCGACTTATGTTGGTATCAATATGTGGAAACAAGCGGTCGAAAAAGCAGGTTCTACAGAGGTTGATAAAGTTCGTGATGCAATGGCAGGTCAAACTTTTGCAGCACCATCGGGTTATACCCTCAAAATGGATGAAACCAATCACCATTTACATAAGCCTGTGATGATTGGGCAAATCCGTGGTGATGGGCAATTTGATGTGGTTTATAAAACGCCTCAAACCATCAAAGCTGAGCCTTGGAGCCCATATATTCCTAAATAATTTTCCTATGCAACCTGCTGTTTCGGCAGCAGGTTTTTCTTAGTTTTATTTCTTATTGATTGGTTTAAATAGAAAATATAAGGGGAGTCTTATGGCGAAACACTATGTTTTGGCAATGCTCTGCATCATGGCTCAGATCATGTTTAATCCTGCATGGGCAGAAGTTACTTCACCAACAACTGTGACGTCTACAACTTCTCAGGATGCCATCCAAACTTTTGTTAAATCTGACTTTGCTACTCGCCGTGCCATGTTGAATCAATGGCCAGCCAGTATTGAGCAACTCGATCAGTTGGTGGCATATATTGATCAAAATGAGTTATATAGTGATAGTTCAGGCAATACTTATATTCTAAAAAACGATGAAGAATTATTAAGTTACCCACAACTACAAGTCGTCGAAACTTGGCCTTCAGACTTGTCTCAAGTGACTTTGGTCAATACTTTGCGTAAGGCGCTGAACTTTGGACAAGCCAAAGTTAAATTGAATTCTGATGATGCATCACAACGTTTAGCCGCTGTTGATATTTTAGAAAATAACTTGGATGAGCTTGATGTCGCAACGATCAAACAACTCTATCTCAATGAAAAAAGTGAAGCGGTTAAAGCACGTTTGGCACAACTGAAAGCACGTTTAGATTTTAATAGCTCAGATGAATTCACCAAGATCGAAGCGGTAAAAGTTTTGGCAGATTCGAACCGTCCAGATGTATTGGCTTTAATCAATCAAAGTTTAGAACAACCACAAAATAATCCCGCATTGAAAGCAGCTTTAATTGAAGCACAAAATAAAATTAAAACACGTATTCAAATGAGTGAATGGTCAGGGCATGTATTTTCGGGTCTCAGTACCGCTAGTATTTTACTTTTAGCAGCGCTTGGTCTTGCGATCACATATGGTTTGCTTGGTGTCATCAATATGGCACATGGTGAACTCATCATGATCGGTGCTTATACCACTTACGTCATTCAAAGTTTTTTTAAAACGCACTTTGCAGGCTTAGTCGATTGGTATTTATTGGCTGCGATTCCTGCTGCATTTCTGGTGAGTGCGTTGATCGGCATGTTGATTGAACGTACTGTGATTCGCCCGCTTTATGGTCGCCAATTGGAAACATTATTGGCAACTTTTGGGGTGAGCTTAATCTTGATGCAATCGGTTCGCATGATCTTTGGGGCACAGAACGTTGAAGTGTCGAATGTCGCATGGCTCAGTGGTGGTATTGCCCTAACGCCAAGCCTGATGTTGCCATATAACCGTATTGCGATTATTGGTTTTACTGTGGCGGTGTTACTGCTACTCGTTTTCTTATTAAACAAAACCCGTTTCGGATTATTTGTTCGTGCTGTGACACAAAACCGTCAAATGGCGCGTGCCGTGGGCATTCGATCTGCACGTATCGATATGCTGGCATTTGGCTTAGGTTCAGGTTTAGCTGGTCTTGCAGGTTGTGCTTTAGCACAAGTAGGTAACGTCGGTCCTGATCTCGGACAGAACTACATTATTGATGCCTTCCTTGTTGTTGTCGTCGGTGGTGTGGGGCAAGTGTGGGGTGCGGTACTTGCAGCCTTAGGTCTAGGGATTAGCGGTACAGTTCTAGAGATTGGTCTAGGTGCGGTTTTAGCAAAAATTATTCTCTTGGTTCTTGTGATTTTGTTTATCCAAAAGCGTCCACAAGGTTTGTTTGCCATCAAAGGTCGTTTCGTGGAGTAAGCCAATGAAAATCACTTCTTTATTTGCAGATAAACCGTATAGCGCAATTGCGATTGCCATTTGTTTTGCCGTGTTATTGAGCTTACCTTGGTTACATCTGTTATCCCCTGATTCGGCATTTTATCTGTCAGCGTATTGGATTACGTTAATTGGCAAAATCATGTGCTTGGCTTTGGTCGCATTGGCACTGGATTTAGTGTGGGGCTATGCAGGGATTTTAAGCTTGGGGCACGGTTTGTATTTCGCCCTCGGTGGTTACGCCTTTGGCATGTACTTGATGCGCGAATCAGCAGGTGATGGCTTACCTGATTTCATGCGCTTCCTCAGTTGGACAGAACTCCCTTGGTATTGGATGGGCACAGAGCACTTTGCTTGGGCGATGATCTTAGTTTTATCTGTGCCTGCCTTAGTTGCCTTTATTTTTGGTTTCTTTGCTTTTCGCTCAAAAATCAAGGGTGTGTATTTCTCAATTATTACCCAAGCCATGACGTTTGCCGCAGCCTTATTATTCTTCCGCAATGAGACAGGTTTTGGTGGAAACAATGGCTTCACGGGTTTTAAAACCTTACTCGGTTTTGATATCACCTCTGCGCCGATGCGTGCCACTTTATGTTTTGTCACTGCTTTGGTGTTAATGCTGTGTTTTATCGGCTTACGTCAACTGATGAATCGTCCTTATGGTCGAGTTCTTGGCGCGATTCGTGACAGTGAAAACCGCTTGCAATATTTGGGCTATCGCACACTGTGGTACAAGCTTTCAGCATGGGTGCTATCGGCAGTGATTGCAGGTATCGCAGGGGCGTTGTATGTGCCACAGGTTGGCATTATTAACCCAAGTGAAATGAATCCAGTCAACTCGATTGAAATGGCAGTGTGGGTTGCCGCAGGGGGGCGTGGTACCTTGATCGGACCCATTCTTGGTGCAGGTTTAATCAATGCTGTGAAGACTTATTTCACAGTTGCAGCACCAGAAGCTTGGTTATTGATCTTAGGTGCTTTATTTATCGTGGTGACGATTTTCTTACCGAAAGGTGTGATTGGTTTATTTGACCGTTTTAAAAAGGAGAGCAATTAAATGAGTGATTTATTCCTAGACTCAGCTCAACATGGCGGTCAACTCGGCGAGGGCTATGGACGCGCCAAAACTGAGGGCGCAGATTTTAGTCATGGGATTGCCTTGTATTTGGAAAAAGTCAGTGTGTGGTTTGATTCGTTTCGCGCTCTCAATGATTTATCACTGTACATCGCTGAAGGTGAATTGCGCTGCATCATTGGACCAAATGGTGCGGGGAAAACCACACTAATGGATGTGATTACAGGTAAAACGCGTCCAACCACGGGCACTGCTTTTTTTGGACAAAACTATGATCTTGCCAAAATGAGTACCGAGGAAATTGCGGAAGCAGGGATTGGGCGCAAATTTCAAAAACCAACGGTATTTGAAAATTTCACTGTGATGGAAAATTTATTGCTCGCTGCACCACGCGATAAGCGAGTGAAAAAAAGTTTGTTTAGCCGACTTGATCCAGAAGCACAGTTAGCACTGGAGGAAAGTTTGGAGCAAATCCGTTTAAAGGAATTTGTAAAAAAGCCCGCAGGATTATTATCGCATGGTCAAAAGCAGTGGTTAGAAATCGGTATGTTATTGATGCAACGTCCGAAGCTGATTTTATTGGATGAGCCTGTGGCGGGTATGACCGATGCGGAAACAGAACGCACTGCTGAATTGTGTTTGGAATTGAAAAAAAATCATACGCTGGTGGTCGTGGAGCACGACATGAGCTTTATTGACACCATTAGTGAAAAAGTCACGGTACTGGCGCAAGGTGCAATTTTGGCAGAGGGCACATTGGCAGAGGTACAAGCCAATGAAGATGTGATTGAAAAGTATTTGGGACGCTAGGAGACTGCCATGTTAGAAGTGAAAGAAATTAACCAGTTTTATGGTGGTAGTCATATTCTGCGTGACGTGTCTTTTCAAGCGCCTGTAGGGGAATGCAGTGTCGTTCTAGGACGTAATGGCGTCGGCAAAACCACTTTGCTGAAATGCTTGATGGGAATTTTACCGATTAAGTCAGGACAGATTTTGCTAGATGGCAAAGATATTGCCAAAATGTCCCCTGAGCAACGAGTACGTGCAGGATTGGCGTACGTGCCACAAGGACGAGATATTTTTTCAACTTTAACCGTAGAGGAAAATATCTTAATTGGTATGGCGAAATTTTCAGGTGCGAAAACTCGAAAAGTGCCGAGCCATCTCTACGAAATTTTTCCTGTTTTGGATGAAATGAAGCATCGACGTGGAGGAGATTTATCAGGTGGTCAACAGCAGCAACTTGCGATTGCTCGAGCTTTGGCTTCGGAGCCAAGTGTCTTGATTTTGGATGAACCGACTGAGGGGATTCAGCCCTCGATTATTAAAGATATTGGTCGGGTCATTCGTAAATTGGCAGATCAGGGTGAAATGGCGATCGTTTTGGTCGAGCAGTTTTATGACTTTGCCGAAGAACTGGCAGATAACTATACGGTGATGGCGCGTGGTCAAGTGATCGCACATGGGCAAGGTGCTGAAATGCCAGCAAAAGGGATAAGGGAGTTGGTGGCGATTTAGTATCGACCCTATATATCTCATTTTACTATTTAGAAACTAGATATTAAAAAAATGATTATCTTTCGGAGTCATACCTAGTAGTCTTCTAATTTTTAAATACGCCTTCCGCTGGAGTTACTTTGGTTTTGCCCAAAGTAACCAAAGGCATTGTCATTCACAAAACCTGTTCAATTCTTGGATTTTTTCTATTGTTTCGCAGAAACAATATCTTTCAAAGATTACGCAGGTTGTGAATGACGTTTCCGAGACTCATAAGTTTTCTTAAATTTTTTGTTGAGTTTGAGGGTAAAGATCATTTATTTACCTTCAACCTTATAAAACGTGCCGCCCGCATAGACGTTATGCCCAAAACCACATCCAGACTCGCCACTATTTTGTTTCACCTCAATTTTTTGACCATTATTTGTATCATTCGTAAATTGAAGCTTAATCTGGCAGTCCTCATAATGATAGTTGGCTTGCTTTGCAGTGATCGGCATTGTGGTATCAAACTCACCTAAATTGGGACCATAAATAAGACCACGAATGCCAAAATAATAACCTTCAAAATTAATTAGATATTTATTTTGTTGTTTCTTGACCGTGATGTAATCCCATTGTCCGAAACCATTGGCTCTTACATACGTGCCTTGTAGGTCTTTCGTGATCTGCGGTTTAGGAAGCTGTTTTAAATTGTATAGACTGATTTTTGAATCTTCATCTCTTAAAAACCATACCTTTGCCCATTGTGGCTTGCCTAATTTGGCATAACTCAACCCGACATTATTATTGGCTATTTCAATCTCTCGATCAGTCACTTTAATACCGCTTTCTTCAGCATTCATTTGGCAGAAATGTGCCCATGCGGCTTGATCTTCAAATTGTTTCACTGCTTTGGCATATTGCTTTTGGTCGTAGAGCTTTTTCCCATTTAGAGCGTATTGTTTTACTTTGGCACAGCCTTGCTGTAATTCTTGCTCAAAAGACGCTTCTGCAAAACTAACGGTTGTTGCTGAAGCACATGTAATGATTAAAGTGAGTTGTGAAATTTTCATGTTTTAAATTATTTTGTAAATGAGATGTTTTTATTCTAACCAACTACATATGCATAGTAGAGATGAAATTGTTCTGTTTATGAACGACTCAATTGTAGCTGCATTAAAACTAAATCACGCCATTTGCCAAACTTTTGTCCCACTTGTGGCATATAGCCAGTTTGAATAAAACCCAGTTGTTGATGTAATACGATTGAACCCATATTTTCGCTATCAATCGCTGCCACCATGACATGCATATGCTGTTGAGTCGCAAGATGAATCAGTTGTTGCATGAGGGCTTTACCTAAACCCTGACGAGCATAATTCGGATCAATAAAAACAGAATGTTCAATACTGTGTCGATAGCCTGTAATACTACGAAAGGCAGAGTAATAGGCATAACCCGCAATTTTTCTCAATGACTGATCTTCAACTACAATCATAGGAAATTGCTGTTGTTGCATCTCCTGAAAGCGCTGTTGATATTGCACTAAAGTTACGGCTTGATCATTCCAGTTGGCTGTGCCCGTGATGATTTCATGATTATAAATAGTGAGAATCTGCTCGAGATCATCAGTAGTTGCAAAACGAATTTGATAAGAGTTTTGTAGTGTATGCGTTGCAAGTATAAGATCGTGAGACATAACAAAATAAAAGAAAATTCATCTATTTCAATATGCGCGATCTAAAAAAAAACAGCAAGGAATTCCTTGCTGTTTTGATCAGTCAAAACCGTTTAGAAATGGTATTTCACTAAAGCACTGACATTATTTTCGTCGCTGCCTTTGATACCAAACTTGTTATTCCAAACAGAATGTTCTACGCCCAAATATAAACGTGTTTCAGGTGAAATGTGTTTACCTACATTCCATTTATATTGGGTTGTCCAGTTAAGTTCACTCGCATGGTCTTTTTCTGCTGTAGACCAGTCAAGGAAACCATCAACTAAGAAATCTTCGCTAGATACTTTAAATGGAACCGCATAAGCGATAGTCATTTGATAGTCATCTGCCGTATTTTCATTATTTGCACGGTAGAAATTGACATTCGCATATTGGAAATAAGGAATTGCAAGATCGAAACCTACGCCGTATAAGAAGTTATCAAAACTAGAAAAGTCATCATTGTTACTTTCCCAAGTCGTTGAGATCAACACATCTTTAATCGGACCAAAAGCAAGTTTCTGACCTGAAACCTCACCCAAGCTCAAGCGTGGAGAAAGCTCGAAATAAGTGCTTTTATGATCGTCGCTACCACGCATACGATCCATAAAGAAGAACACATCGGCATATTTTACTTTTGCCGCATATTCAACTGTTAAAGTTGTTTGTTTTTCATCAACCACTTCGTAGTTTTCGCCGTATAAACCCGTTAGGCTGAAATCCTGCCAAATTGGTTTCGCTTGAGCGAAAACTGCTGTAGATAAAAATAAAGATGTAGCCGCAAGTTGCTTCAATTGCATTTAAAAAATCTCCCCCACAAAAGGCGTGTAAAGCATACAAGTTATGAAGCAAAAATAAAGCCAAATTTGACCAAATGCTCAAAAGAATTGTATACGGTAAAAGCTCTGCCAAAGATAAGATTCGGTAAGAGAATCTTTTTGATCAAATTTTAATAAAAATGTCAAAAAATCAGCTTGCATATTTCTGATGAAAGACAGATATTGGAATTATAGAAGATCTTCTAAATAACTGAAACACAACTGATGTGAAGCAAGGAGACGACAAGCATTTACATAATCAGAATATACAACTGCACTGAATGAATGCATGCTCAAAGTGTGCTGAATAAAAAGCTTCGTAGAACCGTCTCAATATAGAAGAGAGGAAGATATTTATGAATATTGAAATCCGTACAGATAAAAACATCCATGGTAGCGAACGTTTAATTAGTTATATCCGTGCAGAGCTTACACAAGAATTTCAACGTTATAGCGAACGTATTACACATTTTTCGGTTCATATTAGTGATGAAAATGGGGAAAAAACGGGAGATCATGACAAACGCTGTATGATCGAAGCCCGTCCGGCAGGTATGAAACCTGTAGCTGTGACACACAAAGCTGCAAATATCGATGCATCTATCCATGGTGCAATTGATAAATTACAACGTAGTTTGGAACATTTATATGAGAAAAAAGACCACCATCGTGGAGCTTTACCAGAATATGTTGATGTCGATGATGATATAAAAGTAGATGATGAGGCGTAGTGAGCGCGTTTAAAAAAAGCCCAGTATTGGGCTTTTTTTATGCCTGTATCAAATTTATACATGATTTTTAGGTCGTTTTATAAAATCCCGATGGGATATTCGGCATAATAGGCGAATTAAATACTTTGTGAGAATTGGTCATGTTAAGCAATCAGCAACAGGCCTTGGTGCAAGCCATACAACAACTCGATTTAGACCAAGTACAAGCATTACTTGCTGAAGGACTTGACCCAAACTTTATTGATCCAGAACAAGGACCACCTGTTTCAGTTCTTTGTGATGGTTTGTTTGCGTGGTGGGAAAAAATTTGTGAGGCTTATGAAGCTGGCAAGCCATTGAGTGAAGATGAAAAACAACAAGAACTTCACGTTTATCTTGCTATTTTAGACGCATTAATTCAAGCCAAAGCAAATCTACATTTGTGGGATGCCGAAGAATTTTATGGTCCGCTTTGGGACGCTGCAAGCTCGGCATGTGTCCCTGTGGTACAGCGATTACTGGATGAAAAAGTTGATCCAAATACACGTGATGAAGAAGGACTAACGATTTTATCTTCGATTAGCCAATTATTCTTTGATTGTGATTTTGATGAAATTGATTGGTCAGAATCGCTGAAAGAAGAGCGCGAGACACTCGAATTATTGCGTCAGCATGGCGCTAAAATGTCAAAAGAGCTAACAGCATAAGTTTAGCGAAAACAAGGAAAAGGGGTTCATCATGAAGAAGCTTAATGCTTTAACTTTTGTGGCTGCGTCAATGCTAGCAAGCACGACTTTTGCAGCAGAATTTTCATTTGATCGTCCTGGTGCAGGGATAGGAACAGGGATTACACCTGTTGGTCAACTTGCTTGGGAACAGGGCTTACCAACAGTAAGTTACCAAGAACAAAATATTGAAGGTGTAAAAGATAAAACTTTAACCCTAAATGGCGATATGTTGTTGCGTACAGGTTTAGCAAATGGTCTAGAACTGCAATTGGGTTGGCAAGGTCCAGTATGGCAACAACACAAACGAGCTGGATTTAAAACTGAAACTGATGGTTTAGGCGATGTCAGTATTGGTTTAAAGAAAGCGATTGATCTGAAAGATGAACGTTTATCGATGGCGGTGTTAGCTGAAGCGATTATTGCAACGGGTAACGATGAATTCACAGCACATGATGATATTTATAGCTTAACTTCAGCTGTTGCCTATGAGTTCAGTGATTTAATCGGTACGTCAATTACCATGCGCTATGAAGCACAAAATAGTAATTGGGCAGTGACAGCGATTCCAACCATTGATTATAAAATTGCAGGTAAATTATCAGGATATTCTGAGTTTATTTATCGCAAAGCAGAGAGCCAAGACTATCAATATGGTTTAGGGACTGGATTGGTCTATGCCATCAATGATCGTGCACAGCTTGATGCAAGTGTGGGTGTTGATTTAGATGGTGATGTGAGAGGTTATAACGGTGGTTTAGGCGTATCCGTTTTATTCTGATAAATGATCTCTCAAATGCTCTATGTTGAACTGCCATTCAAGAAATCGGGCATTTGAGAGAACATAGAGAGATGATATGAAAATGAATGTTCGGGGTGAGGTTAGTGTCTCGCTGATCCAATACTTTTTGGGTACATTATTGCTGTTATGTGGGTCTTTAACCTACGCCCAAGAAAATTCAGCAGCACCATTATTAAGCCCTGAAGAGGCATTTACATTTTCAGTTGAATCGACGCAAACCGATCAAGCACGATTACGTTGGGAAATTCAGCCAAACTATTATTTATATCAACATAAATTTGAAGTTCAGCAAGGCAATCAAGCTGTTGCGTTGGATTTGCCCAAAGCCGTTGATCAATATGATGAAAACTATGGTCATAGCCAAGTTTATTATCAGCAAGTTGAATTCAATATTCCGACACTAGCATCGCAGCACTACCGTGTCACATGGCAGGGTTGTGCCAAAGATCGAATATGCTACCCACCTCAAACGATTGACTTTCAAACCGATATTGATGGTTTAGTGAGTATGCAAAATACCGCTGCAAACTCTCAAAAGCGTTTTTTAGATGTTGCTCGATCTGCTCAGGCAGCGAATACAAATAACTCAGTATTAAGTGAAACGCCACAAGATCAATCAACAGCTGACAGCAACAATACTGTTATGGCCCAAGATCAGAAATGGTCGAGCACATTAGAACAACATTCTTTAGCTTATAGTTTGGCTTTATTCTTAGGATTAGGGATTTTACTGGCATTCACGCCATGTTCATTGCCGATGTTGCCTATTTTGACATCATTGATCGTGCGTGAACATAAAGGTGTTAAAGCATGGATGATTGCATTGACCTTTGTGATCAGCATGGCGATGGTATATGCGGTACTGGGATTAATCGCATCAGCTGCAGGGTTGAACTTTCAACGGTGGCTTCAACAGCCAGGAACATTAATTGCCTTTAGTTTATTGTTTGTGGTTTTCGCACTCAATTTATTTGGTTTATTTGAAATTAAACTACCACAAAAATGGGTCAATCATCTTGATCGAATGCAATCGGTGCAACAAGGTGGCACCTTAATTGGCGCAAGTGTGATGGGAATGATTTCAGCTTTGTTGGTTGGTCCTTGTATGACTGCTCCACTTGCTGGAACGCTACTGTTTATTTCACAGACCCAAAATCAATGGCAAGGTGCATTACTCTTGTTTACGCTCGGATTCGGGATGGGTATACCTTTGCTTTTGGCGAGTGTACTTGGTGCAAAAGCACTTCCTAAAGCGGGAGAATGGATGCATCAAATCAAGGTGATTTTTGCTTTTTTGATGTTAGCGCTCAGTTTGTATTTTATTCGACCACTTCTGCCTGAATTGGCGATGCAGATTCTCAGTCTATTATTAGGTCTTGGCTTTATTGTCTTTGCAGCGTATCGACTCTTTGTGAAGACGAGCCAATTAAAATGGCTATACGCATTATTGTTATTGGTTGTTGTTCCTTTTTTGGCATTTAATCAATATCAGCATGTACAGAATTTGACAACGCAACAAGCTGATCAACTTGCTACTTGGCATATTGCACGAACAGCAGATGAGTTTGAACAACTTCTTGCAACTGCGCCGAAAGATCAAATGATCGTGGTTGATGTGTATGCAGACTGGTGTGTAGCATGCCAACCGATTGAGCATCGGATTTTAAAAGACTCAGAGGTCCAACATGCTTTGGCGCCTTATTATTTGATCAAGCTTGACCTCAGTCAGTATGATCTATCGCATCAGAACTTACTCAATCAATGGGACATATTAGGTCCGCCAACTTATTTATTCTTAGATCAACAAAAGAAAGAAATACGTGCTTTACGTTTGACGGGTGCATTCCAGAAATCTGAACTAATACAACAACTCGCTGCATTAAAAGAGAAATCATTATGAGTTATCAACTGTTCATCGGAAATAAAAATTACTCCACATGGTCGATGCGTCCGTGGATTTTGTTAAAACAGGCGGGTATTGCATTTCAAGAACATTGGATTCAGTTTGATAGTTTTGAGCCAGATAGCCAGTTTAAAACTGAAATTTTAAAACTTAATCCAACAGGAAAAGTACCTGCTTTAGTTGATGAGGATATTATTGTTTGGGATAGTCTAGCGATTGCAGAATATATTGCTGAACAACATCCTGATAAAAATTTATTACCTCAAGATAAAAAGTTACGTGCCCGCGCACGTTGTATTAGTGCAGAAATGCATAGTGGTTTTCAGAATTTACGCAATCTTTGTCCGATGAATGTTGAAGCGGATTTATCACATATAGGAAAACAGCTTTGGGCTGAGCATGAGCAACTGCGTAATGAAGTCGCACGTATTGATCAAATTTGGTCAGAGCGACCAAGCGAAGATCAGTTTTTGTGTGGTGAGTTTAGTATTGCCGATGCATTTTATGCACCAGTGGTAATGCGTTTTGAATGTTTTGACCTACCTATTTCAGCATCAGGCAAAAGCTATATAGACAAGATTTTGTCTTTACCATCGGTTCAACAGTGGATTGCGGAAGCAAAACAAGAGCAAATGTTTGTACCTTTTGATGAGCCATATCGTCAGACTCGAGATGAATATTTAAAGAAATAGACAAAAAGTAAAATAGGGAATTTCCCTCTTTTATTGATCAACCCACCAGCTCACTAAATATTTTGACTTGGTTGCGCCCATTTGCTTTGACTGCATACAATGCTTGGTCAGCTTGACTAATAATTAAGTGTGACTCACTGGCATTTTGTGAGCTGCTAATTCCAAAACTAGCACTAACCGAAAATTCTTGATGATCTTCAGAAATAAAACTTAATTGTGAAATCGCAATTCGACAACGTTCAGCAATACTTTTTGCTTGTGTTGTACTGTTGTTGGGAAGCAAAATAATAAATTCCTCGCCCCCAAAGCGACCAATCATGTCTTGATCACGTAGATTTTCAGTTAAGCATTTCGCGACATTTACTAATACTTCGTCCCCTAAACTATGTCCAAAGTGATCATTAATATTTTTGAAATGATCAAGGTCGAGCAAAATCACAGAATACAACTGATCGACTTGTTGATTGAGCTTCTCTAGCTGATTACTAATGCTTCTACGATTCATGACATTGGTTAAAGGATCGAGGCGGCTCAGAGCTTGAATGGCAGTTTCACGAGTACGCCATTGTTGCAGTAAAATTTCAAACAAATACAAACAAGCCAATAGAATTGGGAGCAGGAAGAAGAACATACTGCCAACCCAGAAAGGGTGCATTTCCGCTTGATTTAAGATCTCAGGATTAAATATTGGCGCATACTGAAGGATGCCATACATACTGAGGAAATTACAAAAGAGCATAGCAATAGTCGCGGGAATCAATGCGCAGTAGATCATACGACGATCAAACAAGATGAGACCGACACCGACTACACTAGCGTATGTCACCATGGTCGCAGGGCTAAAACTGCCGATCAGATAGCCTGTATGGCAAAGCAATACCGTAACAATCTGTACACTCAAAATAGGAATAATTTCCTGAACCCACACTTGATCTTTGTAAAAATAACAAGCAATAATCAAGCTGAGAAAAACGATCAGCATGATCAAGTTGGTGAGTAGTTTTGAGCGAACGAGTGGTAAATTCACCCATTGCCATGTACTAGGATTCAGCAAGACAAAACTGTCCCACAAAATTCCAAACAAGCTCATCAGTGCAGTGAGTATTAGCAACAAAATACTTTTTTTCAGCATGTCCCAATTGATAAGCGGTTCATGCTCCCAAAGTTGTGAGAAATTCCATTTTTCACGTTTTGCTAAACTCTTAAAGTGAACCTTCATGATTGACATGCATCCTTTCTGCAATGAGATTCCTAAGAACGGTTATAAGTGTAAATTTGTCATCAAAAAAATTGAAAAACGATTATTGAAATTACAATAGCATCTTTAGATTGAGAAAAAAGTCTAGCTCTCGGTTTTTAATGTTAAATCGCAAGGGAAAATTTTTTGGAAAAAGGCTTGGTTATCTAAATAATCGATCAAATTTTAACTATTATGACAAAAATAAATTAAGAGTGACAATGGTCAGCCATTGCTGACCATTTGGAGAAAATGAGTTAATTTCGATCTAAGGAATGAGCAAACTCAGCAATATCCGCTAGTGCTTGTTTCGCTTCAGGGAACCATGCATTAAACATTTGGAAGTTATGCCACATACCTGTGTAAAGTTTGAAGTTCACTTTGACATTGGCTTTTTCCGCCTTTTCTCTAAAGCGTTTTGAATCATCCAATAGGATTTCCTTAGAGCCGACTTGAACCAACGTTGGCGGTAAACCTTTTAGATCATCAAATAAAGGAGATACGCGAGGATCATCCGCTTGTACACCATCTTTTAAGTAATGATTAATTCCGGCTTGTAAGGCTTCAATAGACAGCAGAGCATCATGCTTCTGATTGAAACGTAATGATTCACTGGTGAGTGTCAGATCTAAATATGGTGACATTAAAATCATACCACTTGGCATCAGTTCAGGCTGTTGCTTCAAGCGTAAGCAAAGCGCCAATGCAAGGTTAGCCCCACACGAGTCGCCAGAGACAATAATATCTTTGGGTTTAATTCCTTGTACCAGTAGTGCTTGGTATACATCAAAAATTGCATCAATCGCCTCTGGGAATGGATGTTCAGGTGCGAGTGGATAATCTACATGGATCACCTGCATTTGAGTACGAGCTGAGATGTCAGTCATTAATGCACGATGTGTGTTTAAACTCCCCAAGAAAAAAGCGCCGCCATGAATATGAAAAATAAGTTGTGTGGCAGAAGCTTGTGCTTTGATTTCTTCACCACGCACGCCTGCTAAGCGCAATGGTCGAATTTGTACTGTTGGATTTTGGGGGAATAGACGACAAAGTTGGTCTAATAAAGGTCGCAAAGCATTCGGGGCTAAATGAAACTGACTCGGCGTGCGAATGGTCGCTTTTAGTAATGATTCAGTAAAATAATATTTCCAAACAGTACCAAATTTCATAATTTTTCCATATTGTTAGTTCAGTATATAACTAAGAGAGTTTTGACTCATGTGCCTTGCACTGTAATTACAGCAATGTTTTGTTGTTGCTCAGGCTATACCCAATAGTCATAATCAAGAATTGCAATATTGATAGAAATTCTCAATACTCTTAGTCTTGAAAAGGCCCCCTTAAGGATATTACAAAAATGAAGAAAATTGCTTTAGCATTTGGATTGCTCGGTTTAACAACTTTTGCCAATGCGGCAGATGTGCTTAACGGTAGTGTTTGGCAAACGATTGATGATGAAACTAAACAACCGAAAGCGATTGTGAAGTTTACAGAGCAAAAAGACGGTACGCTCAATGCATCAATTCAAAAATATTTAGTGGCTGGTCAGGAAAATGCCTGCACTAAATGTGAAGGTACTTTTAAAAATAAACCGCTGAAAGGCATGACAATTGTTCATGGTCTTAAAAATGCAGGCGGTACAAATTATGATGGCGGTTCTATCATTGATCCTAAAAATGGTAAAACTTATAAATTGAAAGCTGAAATCATCGATGGTGGTAAAAAGCTTAAATTACGTGGCTACATCGGCGTTGCAGCATTAGGTCGTAACCAAACTTGGATTCGTACCAACTAAACCGAATTCGATATAAAAAAACCGAGTGTAAATCCACTCGGTTTTTTATTGTTTGCTTATTTCAAGCCGATAAATTTGCATAAGCCGCTTCATCAAAACCGATCACATAACCTTGAGGAGTTTGTAAAACTGGGCGTTTAATCAAGCTCGGTTGTGCGATCAATGTTTCAATCAGATTTGATTCGTTACTAGTCGCATGATTTTGTTCTGCTTCACTGAGTTTGCGCCATGTGGTGCCTTTTTTATTTAATACCTTGTCTGCGCCAATCTCTTTCAGCCAGACTGTTAAAGTTTCAGCATCAATACCTTGTTTTTTATAATCATGAAATTCGTAAGCAATTCCTTTGGCAGTTAAAGCATCGAAAGCTTTTTTCATTGAATTGCAATTTTTAATACCGTAAATTTTAAACATACTGAAAAACCATATAGATTGATTAAAAGATTTATTCGAAAGCCTAACGTAAAAACTGACTCAGTTGCCAATCGATATTGTTTATAAAGTTGATTGAGAGATTTTTAAAAGATGGGCGATTGATTAAATTGTTCTTATATATTGAGCATAAAAGCTAAAGACAGCGTCAAGAAAAAAATCGAATATCTAAAAAAGAGAAAACCCGCATCTAATCATCCTGATCATGCGGGTCTCATTTCAACGTCCAATGTCTCATCCTTGCAAATAAACTTAAACTAAGTTTATTTTATCTTCCTACGGCGTCCTATCCCTTCTGGTCATCCTGACCGCTTCCCTGTGCCGTGGTGCTATAATGCCGTTACAGGTGATAAATAAAAATACACAAAAAACGACACGATATGTAAGCTAAAGAAGCGGTCAAAGTGAACACTTGTTCACTTATTCGTTTATTTTGTAGTCGATGATCACAGGGGCATGGTCGCTAAACCATTGTTCTTTATAGACCCATGCATTGGTTGTACGTGCTTTCCAGTCTGGAGAGCAAGCTTGATAGTCGATGCGCCAACCGACATTTTTCGCACGGGCTTGACCGCGATTTGACCACCATGAATATAATTCTGCTTCTTGGCGGACTTCACGGAAAGTATCCACATAGCCCAAATCATCATAAATGTGATCAAGCCATGCTCGTTCATGTGGTAAGCAGCCTGATGATTTTTGATTGCCTGACCAGTTTTTAATATCAATACGTTTATGCACGATATTATAGTCACCACAGACGATGATCGATTTATTTTCATCTCGCCATTGTTTTAAAATCTTGGCGTATTCTAGTAAAAATAAATCTTTACGTGCTTGTGCATCTTCACCACTTGAACCTGATGGTAAGTATAGAGAAGCAATATGAACAGGATGTGACAGTCCTAAATCAAACTCCGCCGTGATAAAACGCCCTTGCGAGTCAGCAAGTTCAAAGCCAAGTCCATTTTTCACCGTAATAAATGGCAAACGACTATAAATTGCTGTACCTGCATAGCCTGCACGTTCAGCTGGAAATAAGTGCGTATACCAACCCTCAGGTTTGAATTTATCAGTCCATTGTTCATGGGTGATGCGGCTTTCTTGCATACATACGACATCCGCATCGGACTGTTCTAACCATTCGAGTAGACCTTTGGTTACTGATGAACGTAGCCCATTTACATTAATTGAGACGACTCGAAGAATTTTTACATCACTTGGATAGCTATCCTTTGGTATCATGCGTATGTTTAACCTCAATTGATGAATTTGGAGCACCTTATGACAACGCCTGTGTCATTTAATCCGCAAGCTTTTATTGAACTCGCATTATCACGTGGTGTGCTTAAATTTGGTGAGTTTACCTTAAAATCAGGTCGTGTCAGTCCTTATTTCTTTAACGCAGGTTTGTTAAATGATGGTGAAGCACTCTCTCTTTTAGCACAAGGCTATGCAGATAAATTGGTTCAGTGTGACAATGTCGGTGTGATTTTTGGTCCTGCATACAAAGGCATTCCTTTTGTAGCCGCAACTGCGGTTGCGTTGTCTCAAGTCCATGGTAAGAGCGTTCCTTGGGGTTTTAACCGTAAAGAAGCCAAAGATCATGGTGAAGGGGGGGTGTTGGTTGGTGCATCGGTTGCAGGTCAAAAAGTTTGGATCATTGATGATGTGATCACTGCGGGGACTGCGATTCGTGAAGTTGTGACTATCTTAAAAAATGCTGGTGCAACGATTGCAGGGGTATTGGTTGCCTTAGATCGTCAAGAACGTGGTCAAGGTGAACTTTCTGCGATTCAGGAAGTACAAAAAGAACTCGAAATCCCAGTGCATGCTTTAATCACAATGAAAGATTTGATGGATTATTTGGATGCAAAAGGCGAGAAAGAAGCATTGGCAAATATGCAGGCTTATCGTGAAAAATATGGCATCTAAGTTTTAAGTGTAAGCAAAAAGGAAGCAAAAGCTTCCTTTTTTATTGAGTGTAATTAACTAATTATTGGAAATAATGATTGAAAAATAAGCGTGGAACGTGAATAATCAATAAAAAGCCGTTCCAGTGCGATGAACTCAGGAACGGCTTACTTTAAAATATTGATGCGAAAAGGAAAAATTCAAATATTTCGCATAAAAGGCGTATTATGTTAATTTTAGAAAAACTAATCGTTCTTGTTGCTTCTTGTTCAACCTTATAAGCTATATTGAAAATATATATAAATTTCCAAACAAATTAATATATTATTAAAAAATTAGTTCGGTTTAATAAAACACAGAACATACAAGTTGTTATTTGGTAAATATATGAAAATTAAAAGCATTAATGCTTCTTATTCTAGTAGGAAAGTAAACATCCAAGATGTAGAGTTTAACAAAGGGCTAACTCTACTAGTTGGTGCTTCGGGTGTTGGGAAAACACAGATTCTTGATGCTATCTGCGATATTAAAACAGTAGCTTTAGGCGAAAGCATCAATGGATTTAGTTGGCAAATTGAGTTTTCTATTGATGAGCATGATTACTTATGGTCTGGCGAGTTCAATGGTGTTGAAGAGGATGCTTTGGCTCGTGTACAAGGTTTATTTTCAAAGTCTAAGTCACGAAGCAATTCAAATGCGCGCATAAAAACAGAGCAACTTTATATTGATAGTGATCTTATTATTCATCGTGAAGAAGAACAAATTATATTTAAGGGCTCACCAACTCTTAAACTCGCACCAAATGAAAGCTGTATTAAATTACTACAACAAGAAAATTTAATTACTCCAATATTCGAAAGTTTCAAAAAAGTAAAACTTATCGCTTCTCAAGATGAGACTCCTTTTGCAAATATTGCAGTTGGACTTAATAATCAAGATTTTAATAGTTTCAATGAGCTTAGAGCATTAACTAGTCACATCTTAGAAAAAGCTTATCTATGTCAAAATAAATTTGAAGATAAATTTGAAGATATATGCGAAGCATATAAAGAAATTTTCCCGTTTATTAAAAATATTGAGATCATGCAAACTGAGCTTAATATTCCTAATTCTGATGGGAAAAAACTCTATCAATATATGTATAGAATACTTGAAGATGGGGTCGAAGATTGGATTTACCAAGAGCAAATATCGTCAGGAATGAAAAAAGTATTCCTACAACTTTGTTATCTATTACTTTCACCACCACAAAGTATTTTTCTAATTGATGAGTTTGAAAATGGTTTTGGGGTTAATTGTATTGATGCAATTTCAGAATGGCTTTTGAAACCCAATATGAAATATCAATTCATTATTACGAGCCACCATCCATATATTATTAATCATATCCCATCAAAAAGATGGAAAATTGTCTCTAGAAATAAAAATATTATTCAAGCATATGAAGCTGATCGATTCTTAGATGAATCCAATCATGAATCATTCATTAAATTAATTAACTTACCTATTTATAAGCTTGGTGCTTCAACTAATATTGATAACTAAAGATAAACATGAATATATATTTATTAATGGAAGGCAGTAAAACTGAACCTGTTGTATATAATGCGTGGATCAACCATGTTGCTCCACATATGTCTCAAGTGAAAAAACTTTCAGACATAAAAGAAAATAATTTTTATATCATTAGTTCTCAGGGATATCCAAGAATACTGACACATGCTATAGCCGATACAGTAAAGGATATTAACCAAACTCCAAATATTGATGCGCTATGGATAGTTGTCGATACTGAAAATTCAACAATAGATCAAAGGTTACACGCTATTCAATCAGAACTTGAAAAATATACTTTTTCTAGACCTATTGAAATACAAATGGTTATTCAAAAATGTTGTATCGAAACATGGGGTTTTGGAAATGATAAGGTTTTCCCAACACATGATATCGATGAAGATCTCCAAGAATATCTAGACTTTTATGACATTAGGCACAATGATCCTGAAGAAATGGGTTGCCCTGATGATTACGATGGATCTATTGCAGATTACCATTTACACTATTTAAGAGCAATTCTGAAAAAGAAAAGAATTTCTTATACAAAGAATAAACCTAATGATTTAGATAAGGGATACTACTTTGATGAAATCTGTATCAGAGAAAGTAGAGACAACCATTTATTAACATTTAGGCATCTCAAGAACCTATTACATACTATCTAGTAATAACATGGACAAATCAGAGAAGCTATTATTGAAATATCCTCTCTGATTTAACATAAAATCTCTTATGCGAATCACTCTTCCTCACACTTTTTACATTCCAACATCACCCCTAACTTTTCCTTACGCCCTTGCTCCGTCAACACCCAAGGACGATTTTGCCACGGTGGGTCATGGCGTACATGCTGACCATGACCACAGGCGAGGTCAGCAACGTAATGTCCTTCCTCATCCAGATGAAATCCAACAATGGCCTGTTGCATTTATTCACTCATGCTTTCGAGTTTAGAACTTTCCAAACCCTTTAAGAAGCGATGACATAGATTATGAATTGCCACCAAATCATTTGGATCAACACCCAAAGAGCAGGCGAGTTTAAAAGGAATTAAGGTAATTTCATCTTTTGCAGCAAGTGCTTTTTCCAGCAAGATTACCTTCTTCATACGCTCATCTTCTTTTACCGCAATGCGCTTTAAAAATTGCTTTTCTTCAAGTTTTTTAATAATTGGCGTCAGCGTGCCTGAATCAAAAAAGGTCTTTTGTCCAATTTCAGACAACGTTACATTGTCCTTTTCATACAAAGCCAACAGTACAATAAATTGAGGATAGGTTAGGTCGTATTCCTGAAGTAAGGGACGATATTGACGAATCATTGCATTGGTCGCGGAATACATTGCAAAACACACTTGATTATCCAAGTAAGAAAATTCAGTCATGCTTTACTCCTCAAGGTCACCTTTGCGAGCTCACAGTATAGATTGGTTAATAAGAAAAGTATATTGTGCATAATTAACTTGCATACAAGATAATTGTGTGCAATATTAATTCGCATAGCTGAACAAATAGACAAAGCTATTAAGCAAATAAGATGGATTGAATCAGAGCGAGATGTTGTATGACCACAATTTATGATTTTCAGGCTGAACTTTTAGAAGGCGAGCAAAAGAACCTTGCAGACTATCAAGGCAAAGTTTTATTGGTAGTGAACACTGCAAGTCAATGTGGCTTAACCGCACAATTTGAAGGACTTGAGAAGCTATATCAAGACTATCAACAACAAGGTTTGGTGATTTTAGGCTTTCCATGTAACCAGTTTGCTAACCAAGACCCATCAAGCAATGAAGAAATTGGCAGCTTCTGTCAACGCAACTATGGTGTGTCATTTCCTATGTTTGCCAAAGTCGATGTGAATGGTTCAAATGCACATCCGATTTATAAATACCTCACCTCAGAAGCCAAAGGTATTTTAGGTAGTGAAAGCATCAAATGGAATTTCACCAAGTTTTTGATTAATCAAAATGGCGAAGTGATTAAACGTTATTCTCCAACGACCAAACCTGAAAAAATTGGCAAAGATATTCAAAAACTTTTGGCTTAATTCGACGCTGAAAGCGAATGTTGCACGAATTACTGGCGATGAAATCATTTGCCAGTAATTTTATAATTTTTATCACTCAGAAAATCGTCTATTAAAATAAATAGAATCTAGTGATCTGAATAAATTAGAATTTTTTAGATTTAAGAATTACATAACTTGTTTAAACATCATCACTAAACTTCGCTATACTTTTTGCCAAGATTAAAAATACGAGCGTCAAATTATGCGTGTACTTGTAGTGATGGACCCAATCGAAACGGTAAATCTTAAGAAAGATTCCACGATGGCAATGTTATGGGCGGCAAGTCGTCGTGGGCATGAATTGGGTTATGCATTACAACACGATTTATATATTGATCAAGGTAAAGCATTTGGTCTGATTGCACCGCTTAAAGTCTTTGAAGATTATGATCATTATTATGAGTTGGGTGACAAGCGCAAAGAGTCATTGGCTGACTACGATGTGGTGTTGATGCGCAAAGACCCGCCATTTGACATGAATTTTGTCTATACCACTTATATTTTGGAACAAGCAGAACGTGAAGGCGCGTGGATTATTAACAAACCCCAATCCTTACGCGACTGCAATGAAAAATTATTTGCAACTCAATTCCCAGAACTTCAAGTGCCCACTTTAGTGACTTCACAACAAAGCCTGATTCGTGAATTTATTAAAGAACATGGCGATGTGATCGTAAAACCACTCGATGGAATGGGTGGAATGGGGATTTTCCGTTTATATCAAGATGGCGTAAATATCGGTTCAACTCTAGAAATGCTCACCGAAATGGGCACACGTCCAATCATGGCGCAACGTTATATTCCTGAAATCGTCGAAGGAGATAAGCGTATTTTGATGGTGAACGGTGAACCTGTACCTTATTGTTTGGCACGTATTCCACAAAATGGCGAAGTGCGTGGTAACTTGGCTGCGGGTGGTCTAGGTCAGGCGCGTCCACTCACTGAAAATGATAAAATGATCGCAGCAAAAGTGGGTCCTTTCCTGCGTGAAAAAGGCTTAGTTTTTGTCGGTCTTGATGTGATTGGTAATTATGTGACAGAGATTAATGTCACGAGCCCAACCTGTATCCGTGAGATTGATGCACAATTTGGGACGTCGATTGCAGACGATCTATTCAATGTCTTAGAAGCAGGCCGTTCAAATTAATTGAGCTGTTAGATTTTGACCCAAATGCCCATTTGTTTTTTGCGAAAATTAACATACGAATGGGCATTTAGATGTCGACAGAACCATGTTTTTAGCAAACAATTGAAAAAAGCTACGCTTTCTGTTGTAAACAGGTGAAATTCGCTTTTCGTGAATGAAGCTTTAGGATTAAAATAACTCCCGAAAACAATAGACGATAACCTTCTTTTTTGAGTTGAAGAATTAGACCGTGACCAATTCGCCACAGAACAAACCCAAACATGTCATGATGATGGCCGCTGGTACAGGTGGACATGTCTTTCCAGCACTTGCAGTTGCGAAACAACTTCAACAAGAAGGTTGCCAAGTCTCATGGTTAGCGACACCATCGGGTATGGAAAATCGCTTACTTAAAGATCAAAATATTCCAATCTATCAAATTGATATTCAAGGTGTACGCGGTAATGGTTTAGTCCGTAAACTCAGCGCACCTTTTAAAATCTTAAAAGCGACCTTAAGCGCTATGCGCTACATGAAACAGTTGAAAGTTGATGTAGTTGCAGGCTTTGGTGGTTATGTCGCAGGACCAGGTGGTTTAGCTGCACGTTTACTTGGTATTCCTGTATTAATTCATGAGCAAAATGCGATTGCAGGATTTACCAACACCCAATTGGCTCGTATTGCCAAAACCGTGTGTCAGGCATTTCCAAATACTTTCCCAAACAGTGATAAAGTCGTCACCACAGGCAATCCTGTACGTGCGGAAATTAGTTCGATTTTGAATCCTTCTTGGCGTTATCAAACCCGAGAGCAGGAGCATCAACCGATTAGCATCTTGATTGTGGGAGGGTCATTGGGGGCACAAGCGTTGAATGAGCGCTTACCCGCAGCATTGAAAAAAATAAATGCGCCTCTCAATGTATTCCATCAATGTGGTCAGAACCAACAGGATGTCACGCTTGAGCGTTATCAAGATGCGCCAGCGACATTAAAAGTTGATGTTCAGCCATTCATTCATGATATGGCAAAGGCGTATAGTGAAGCAGATTTGATTATCTGTCGTGCGGGTGCGTTAACCGTCACCGAGGTTGCGACAGCAGGGGTTGCTGCAGTTTTTGTTCCACTACCGATCGCTGTAGATGATCACCAAACTGCAAATGCGAAGTTTTTAGCAAATGTTGGTGCGGCTAAGATTTGTCAACAAGCAGAAATGACACCTGATGTGTTAGATAAACTGCTAAGTAGCTTGATCAATCGTCAGTTACTTTCTGAAATGGCAGTTAAAGCACGTCAACAAGCACAACCAAATGCTACACAGCATGTGGTTGATCTGATTAAAAAATTGTAATTCGAGTCCATCTATGTCACCTACAAATCCAAACCAAGCCAAAAAGCTAATCAAAGTGCCTGAAATGCGCCGTATTAAAAACATCCACTTTGTTGGTATTGGTGGTGCGGGGATGTGCGGTATCGCTGAGGTATTAGCCAACCAAGGTTATAAAATTTCGGGTTCAGACATTAAAGCCTCAAAAACCACAGCGCAACTCGAAGCGAATGGCGTTAAAGTCTTTATTGGACATAGCGCTGACAATATTAAAAATGCCAACGTCCTTGTTGTTTCAACAGCGATTGATCCTGAAAATCCAGAGATTAAAGCCGCGATTGAACAACGTACACCGATTGTACGTCGTGCTGAAATGCTTGGTGAGTTGATGCGTTATCGTCATGGTATTGCAGTTGCAGGTACACATGGTAAAACTACAACGACTAGTTTATTAACAACGATGTTGGCGGAAGAAAATCTTGACCCGACATACGTAATTGGTGGATTGCTGAATAGTACAGGGGTAAATGCGGCACTGGGTGAAAGCCGTTTTATCGTGGCAGAAGCGGATGAGTCAGATGCTTCATTCTTATATTTGCAGCCAATGGCTGCGATTGTGACCAATATCGATGCCGATCATATGGACACTTATGAAGGTAGTTTCGATAAATTAAAAGATACCTTTATTCAATTCTTACATAACTTGCCGTTCTATGGTTTGGCTGTGGTATGTGGTGATGATGCCAATATTCGCGAAATTTTACCGCGTGTTGGTCGTCCAGTACTGACCTATGGTTTTAATGAAGATAATGATGTACGTGCCGTTGACGTTGAACAAGATGGTATGCGCTCACATTTCACTGTATTGCGTAAAGATCGTGAGCCATTACGTGTCACGATTAACCAACCAGGTTTACACAATGTCCTAAATGCGCTTGCGGCGATTGGTGTTGCGACAGATGAAGGTGTTTCTGATGGTGCGATTTGTCGTGCTTTAGAAGGCTTTAGCGGTGTTGGTCGTCGTTTCCAAGTTCAAGGTGAATTTGAGGTTGGTGAAGGCACTGTTAAACTCGTTGATGATTATGGCCACCATCCAAAAGAAGTTGAAGCAACGATTAAGGCAGCGCGTGCCAGTCATCCAGATCGCCGTTTAGTCATGATGTTCCAACCACATCGTTTTAGTCGTACTCGTGATTGCTTTGATGACTTCGTGGATGTTCTTTCGCAAGTTGATCAACTTTTATTGTTAGAAGTTTATCCAGCGGGTGAAAAGCCGATTGTGGGTGCAGACAGCCGTGCTCTTGCGCGTAGTATTCGTTTGCGTGGTCAGGTTGAGCCGATTTTAGTTGATCCTGTTGAAGGAAATTTACCAAACGTTTTGCAAAAAGTGTTACAAGCGAATGACCTGTTATTAACACAAGGTGCGGGTAACGTCGGTGCAATTTCGGTAGAATTGGCTCAGCATCGCTTGTATGCCCAATAGTTTTAGAAAATTCCTCCCAACCTTCTTTTAAAAAAGGGCGGAGTTTCCCTCTTTCATAAAGAGGGGGCGGGAAGATTTAGAGAATTTAGAAAAGTTTTAAGGATATAAACGTGTCAAATGCTGCAAAATTCGGCAAAGTTGCTGTGTTATTTGGTGGGAAGTCGGCTGAGCGTGCTGTGTCATTAGACAGTGGTCAAGCTGTATTAGAGGCTTTATTGCGTTCAGGTGTACAAGCAGAAGCATTTGATCCACAGGAAAAAAGCGTAACTGAGCTTGTTGCCTATGATCGTGCATTTATTGTATTGCACGGTCGTGGTGGTGAAGACGGACAAATTCAAGGTGTGCTTGAGTGGTTAAATATTCCATATACAGGAACGGGCGTTCAAGGCTCTGCGATTGGTATGGATAAAGTAAAAACTAAGCAAATTTGGCAAGGAAGTGATTTGCCAACAGCTCCATACCGTATTATTACAAAAGATTCTGATTTGAACTCAGTTATAGCAGATCTAGGTTTGCCTGTGATTATCAAGCCTGTACATGAAGGTTCGAGTGTCGGGATGAGTAAAGTTGAAAAAGCAGAAGATTTTGCTGCGGCAATCGAGAAAGCGACTCAACATGATGCAGTGGTCATGGCTGAAAAATGGATTACGGGTCGTGAATTCACGATTTCTTTCCTGAATGGTCAACCGTTGCCAGTTATTCGTTTGCAACCCCCAGCTGATGTCGCATTTTATGACTATGAAGCGAAGTACCAACGCAATGATGTGCAATATGGTATTCCGTGTGGTTTGAGTGAAAATGAAGAAAAGTCTTTGCAAGCGCTATGCTTACGTGCATTTCAAGCAGTAGGTGCAGAAGGTTGGGGACGTATTGATGCGATGCAAGATGAGCAAGGTAATTTCTGGTTGTTAGAGGTAAATACTGTACCTGGTATGACCAGCCACTCGCTTGTACCTAAAGCTGCACAAGCGGTCGGTTATAGTTTTGATGAGCTTTGCCTAGCAATTTTAGAGCAAACTTTAACAAAGTCGGCTTAATTATTCATGGCTCAACTTCCTGCATCAATGCGTCGTAAAACACGACCTGCCATCAGCTCTATTCATGAGAAACCGCCTTCGCCTAAACAAAAAATGGTGAACGCGGGAGGTTGGCTGCTTCTTGTTGTTGCATTTGCCGTGCTTGCAGTTGGTCTTTATGGCTTATATAAAGTCATGACAGATGCAACTGTGGCACAATTGCAGGTGGTGGGTACTCAATCAGAAGTTGAGAACCAACAGTTGGTTCAACATCTCAATCCTATAATTAAAGATAATTATTTCACTTCAGATTTAGAATTAATTCGTGATCAGGCGTTACAAGTCTCATGGGTTGATCGGGTGGTAGTTTCACGAGCTTGGCCAAATGCAATTCGTGTGCGGGTGATGCCGCGACATGCGATTGCACGTTGGGGAACAGGGCGCTTGCTCAGTGATAATGGCGATGTATTTAGCGAAGCTGTACCAAAGGTACATCCAAACTTGCCGCTTTTGCATGGTCCAGTCAGCCAATCCAAAATGATGATGCGTCGCTATAATGAAATTAATCAGTTGTTTTATCCTGCAAATTTGCGGTTAAAAGAGCTTTATTTAACAGATCGTATGACATGGTTCATGCAGTTTGATTCAGGTTTACGTATTATTGTTGACCAAGATCAAACCATGAATAAGTTACAACGCTTGAGCCAATTGGCACAAACGGATTTAAAACCTGTATGGTCAAAAATCTCGGCGATTGATTTACGTTACCGAAATGGCTTGGCCATTCAGTGGAAAAATGCAATGCCGCCAAAGATTGTCAATGGTCAATTAGTTGTAACGATTGATGACACAAACCTTGCGGGTGCAATTCAGGCAAAGCCATAATACGTGGCTTGAAAATAACAGGCAGTTTTGCCCGTATAAACAACAAAAGATATGGTATTGAAGTAATGAGTGAAGCTGTTCCCTCAGTTGTTGCGATTGATATTGGGACTCATAAAGTCTCAGTTTTGATTGGTAAGATCCATGCACCAGATAAAATCCAAGTGATCGGCATGGCAACTGCTCGCAACCGAGGTATGGTTAAAGGCAAGATTGTCAGCTTAGACAAAGTGATTGCTGCCATTAAAAATGCAGTATCCGAAGCAGAAGATATGGCGGAATGTCGTATTCATAGCGCATGGGTGTCGATACCAAGTACTGAATTACAAAGTTTTTATGCTTCAGGTCGCACTCCTGTCGCAAATCATGATCATATTATTACGACAAATGAAGTAGTTAGAGCGTTAGAGTTGGCTAAAGCGAGCCATGTGACCCCTGATTATTATTTGGCAAGTGCTGTGCCTTTAGGCTTTGAGTTAGGTGACTCTGCTGAATGGGTACAAAATCCTGTGAATATGTCAGCACATAGCATGACAGGACACTATCAGCTGATGATGATGCCGATCAGCACTATGCAAAACCTTGATCGCGCGATGAAAGGTGCGAACATTGGTGTTGAGAAAATGGTGGTATCTTGCCTTGCAACAGCTGAATCGAGCTTGCTGAAAGATGAAAAAGAATATGGTGTTTGTTTAGTTGATATTGGTGCAGGTATTACCAATATTGCGGTTTATTTGGATGGACGTTTGGCATTAGCACGTACTTTACCGCGTGGCGGTGAAAATGTGACACGTGATATTGCAGCAGTTTTACAGACTACAACTGAAGAAGCCGAACGCATCAAAATTTTACATGGTTGTGTCGATATCAGTGTGGTCAAACCAGACCATATGATTCAAGTTCAAGGTATTGATGGTACACAAACCATCAGTCGTATTGAGCTTGCAGAAATTGTAATTGCACGTTATGAAGAAATCTTTACATCTATCCGTGAAGAGTTAGAACATAGTGGTGCAATTCATGGTTTATATCATGGTGTTGTACTCACAGGTGATGCTTGTCAAATTGAAGGAATGGTGAATTTGGCACGTCGTATGCTTGGTGTATCTGCACACTTGGGTAATCCGCCTTTGCAAGTTTATGCTGAAGATCAGCACTTACCTGCATTGCGCCGTTCAATGTATGCGACAGCGGCAGGGTTGTTGATGTTTAGCCAAAGTGACTTACAAGATGCTGTTGAAGAACCTGAAGAAGCGAATGATCGAAGTTTTATGGATCGTGTCGCAAACGGTTGGAATGCACTCAATAGCAAGCTTAAGGCGATTTTCTAACTTGTAGGTATTTTGGGGAAAAATTGTTAGGAAGTTGTAATAGTAAGTCACTGGACTTGACAAGCTGAGTAATATTGAACAGCATCCTAGGCATCAGTAGTTTTAAAAATCAAGGCAGTAACGGGCTGAAGTAACTGCCATTTATATATTAGGAAATCTAAAGGTCATGGCCTCATTTGAATTTATAGAAGATGAACTAGACGATGGCAACGGTCAAGCCCGTTTCACAGTATTTGGCGTGGGTGGTGGTGGCGGTAACGCTGTTCAACACATGGTGCAGTCAGACATCAAAGGCGTAAAGTTTGTTTGTGCAAACACGGATAAACAAGCCCTAGATAGCATGAATGCTCCATTCAAGATCCAGCTGGGTGAGCAAAGTACTCGTGGTTTAGGTGCAGGTGCAAATCCAGAGGTTGGTCAGATTGCTGCTGAAGAAAGCCGTGAAGTGATTCGTCAACATCTCGAAGGCACGGACATGGTTTTTGTCACTGCAGGTATGGGCGGTGGTACAGGTACAGGTGCAGCACCTGTGGTTGCCGAAGTAGCTAAAGAAATGGGTATTTTGACCGTTGGTGTTGTGACAACCCCTTTTAATTTTGAAGGTCGTCGTCGTCAAAAATCAGCTGAAAAAGGTATTGATGCACTTGAAGCACATGTAGATTCGTTGATTATTATCCCAAATCAACGCTTACTCAGCGTGTATGGTGACATCTCAATGAAAGATGCCTATAAAAAGGCAGACGATGTATTGTTAAATGCTGTTCGCAGTATTTTTGACTTAGTGGTAAATCGTGGTCACATTAACCTAGACTTTGCTGACTTAAAAACTGCGATGAGCACACGTGGTTATGCAATGATGGGGGCTGGTTTGGGACGTGGTGAAGACCGTGCTCGCCAAGCAGCTGAACAAGCAATCCGTAGCCCATTACTCGATAACGTGAATATTATCAATGCTAAAGGTGTGTTGATCAATATTACTGGTGGTGATGATATTACGTTACGTGAAACAGAAATTATTACCGATGTGGTCAATCAAATTGTTGATTTGGACGAAGGTGAAATCTTCTACGGTACGGTATTTGATCCTGATGCACGTGATGAACTTCGTGTGACTGTAATTGCAACTGGTCTGACTCGTAATGCGAGCGAAGTTGAGGCGAAGAAGCGCGTTACGACAACGCATCATGCCACAGCACATACAGCCCAACAATCAGTTGATGAAGATGATGTACCTGCAATTAGTAAGCGTACAAATGCTGAATCACCAGTAGCGAACGCACCAAGTTCAACCCCGCGTTCTTCGCCGATGAGCATTCAGGACTATCTGAAAAATCAACAGCGTAAATAACAAAATCATATGTTTAGCTAAAGGGGGACAGTAATTGTCCCCTTTTTTATTTTTTTAAAATGGCAAAATATGCTAAGTTATATCGGTTTTTGCAAATGAAGTTGGCGTGGCATGGTGAAACAACGTACTTTGAAACGTGTGGTGAAAGCGAGCGGTATTGGTCTGCACAGTGGTCAAAAGGTGCTGATTAATTTTGTTCCACACCATATTGATGGAGGTATTGTCTTTCGCCGTATTGATTTAAATCCGCCAGTTGATATTCCAGCAAATGCTTTACTTATCCAAGAAGCCTTTATGTGCTCCAATCTCGTTCGAGAAGACATTAAAGTCGGAACGATTGAGCATGTGATGAGTGCGATTGCAGGATTGGGGATTGATAACCTTATCGTTGAAGTGTCTGCATCTGAAGTGCCAATCATGGATGGTAGTGCTGGTCCATTTATCTATCTTCTTATGCAAGGTGAGCTCGCAGAGCAAAATGCACCGAAGAAATTTATCCGAATTTTAAAACCTGTAGAAGCGCTGCTTGAGGATAAGCGTGCTATTTTTACGCCTCATTCAGGTTTTCAACTTAATTTTACGATCGATTTTGACCATCCCGCCTTCGCAAAAGAATATCAATCTGTCAGTATCGACTTCTCTACAGAAACCTTTGTCTATGAAGTTAGCGAAGCCCGAACTTTTGGTTTCATGAAAGATTTGGATTATTTAAAAGCCAACAATCTTGCATTAGGTGCAAGTTTGGAAAATGCGATTGGTGTTGATGATACAGGCGTAGTCAATGAAGAAGGGCTGCGCTTCGCCGATGAGTTTGTTCGCCATAAGATTTTAGACGCAGTAGGTGATTTATATCTATTAGGGCATCAAATTATTGCGAAATTTGATGGCTATAAGTCAGGACACGCTCTGAATAATCAGCTTCTTCGCAATGTTCAAAACGATCCAAGCAGCTATGAAATTGTAACATTTATTAACGAGAATGAATGTCCGATTCCGTATGTAAGTGTGACATAAGTCATTGTCTTATATTGTGTATGTTATATTATAACAATTAAAATTGTGATGTGGTTCTCGTTATTGGATTGAGTGTTTCGATCGTCAATATCGGTACTTTACTTTTTATTGCTTGCCAAACGTAGTAAAGCTTGGCTAAGCTTAGCGTCGCTCACATATTCAGCGGCACTGCGTAATAGCTCCTTTGTCTCTGAAGAAAGTGCTTGAGGCGGGGGAGAGACTTGTTGAGAAACCACGGTCTTATTTCTTAAACGGACTTGGATTTTTCTTAAATCTCTGAGACCTTCAAGCTGAGCTAACTGCGCAACATAGTGACTTTGTAAATAACTGAGCTGACTAATCATTGCTTGATTTTCACCTGTTATGGTCAAAACGCCATGTTGATAACAAACAACCTGCCATTGTTCTGGTTGGGGCAATAATGGTTGAATAATTTTCGTAAGTTGTTTCCATTGTGTGACTTGCGTAGTCAGAAACGTTAAGTTTCCTGTTTTTATGTGTTGTCCTTTCTGTTGAAAGACGTTTGTAGGTTCAGACATTTTAACTTCCCACGAGGTTAGATGTTCATCTTAAGCGTTCACTTCAGCTGATTTCAAGGAAGAGATGATAAAGGAACTTTAGTAAGGACGGTTTCAAGAGGTTTTTTATGCATCATACGCGTCGTATTTTACTCGCATTTTCATTAGCTGCTTCTGCAGCATCGGTTGCCTTTGCAGATTATCAAAATATCACTCAAACTACGGGTGATGACCGTTTAGAAGAATTATCAAAAACACTTGCTCAAGGTTCTTATAATCATCCAGATGATATAGATCTACCAGCAGTTTCAAATGTATCTGTTCAGTTGCGTGAAAAGACGATTGAATTAAACAACGCAATGATTGAAAAGAAATATGGCCGTTCGGCAATTTCTACTCCGAAAGAAAAATCTACATCATCATTTTCATCAAATACGGGTTATTCTTGGTTAGTGAGCCATCCGTTGGAAGAAGGGCGTGTAAGTTCATCTTGGGGAACTCGTACTTTACTCGGTTCTACTCGTCACCATTCAGGTATTGATCTTTCAGCACCATCTGGAACTCCGATTTATGCAACCGGTCCTGGCGTTGTAACAAAATCTGGTTGGGGTTCAGGTTATGGTCAATACGTTGAAATTGATCATGGCAATGGATATATCACACGCTACGCTCATGCTTCGCGTTTAATCGTAAATGCTGGTGATCGAGTGAGTGCAGGTGAACACATTGCAAATGTAGGTTGTACTGGTCGTTGTACTGGTCCACATTTACATTTTGAAGTTGTGAAAGATGGTCAGCGTAAAAACCCATCAACATACTTAGCGATGTTGCCTTAATTCATTTGTATAACATTTGTATATTAATTCTGAGAAAATCGCCATTATTGGCGATTTTTTATGTCTTTTGTTTTATTTAGGTCAATGACTATTTAGTGAGAAAATATTATGGCATTTTGTATTCATTTGGGGTGATACCTTTATGAAGCCAAAACATGATAAAAATAGAACGTCAAAATAACTTTAGGGAAAAGGTGAATTGTATGGCGTTTTATGGCGACTCTGACGCGCAAGAAACCCAGGAATGGCAAGAAGCATTTGATTCAGTATTACAACACATGGGCACAGAACGTGCTGCTTTCTTACTAGAAAAACTATATCAACGTGCGATTGCAAAACATGTGCCGATCCAACGCTTAAATACACCTTATCTCAACACGATCTCAGTTGAAGAACAACCAGCAATGCCAGGCGATCAAGACATGGAGCGTCGTATTCGTGCCTTGATTCGTTGGAATGCACTTGCAATGGTTTTACGTGCAAACAAAACAGGTGATGACTTAGGTGGTCACCTTGCTAGTTTCGCATCTTCTGCGACGTTATATGATGTTGGTTTTAACCATTTCTTCCGCGCTGCCTCTGATAATTTTGGTGGCGACATGATTTACTACCAAGGTCACTGTGCACCTGGTATTTATGCGCGTTCTTTCTTGGAAGGACGTTTGAATGAAGAGCAACTTAATAATTTCCGTCGTGAAGTGGGTGGTAATGGTCTCCCAAGTTATCCTCATCCATATTTGATGCCTGACTATTGGCAATTCCCTACCGTATCGATGGGTCTTGGTCCAATCATGTCAATTTATCAAGCTCATATTCAAAAGTACTTGATGAATCGTGGTTTGATTAAAGAAGAGAATCGTAAAGTCTGGGCATATCTTGGCGATGGTGAGATGGATGAGCCAGAAAGTACTGGTGCAATTTCACTTGCGGGGCGTGAAAAGCTTGATAACCTGATTTGGGTCGTGAATTGTAATTTACAGCGCCTCGATGGTCCTGTACGTGGTAACGGTAAAATTATTCAAGAACTTGAATCTTTATTCCGTGGTGCAGGCTGGCGTGTCATTAAAGTAGTTTGGGGTCGTCATTGGGATCCACTACTTGCTCAAGATACTTCAGGCGCTTTAAAAGCGGTCATGGAAGAAACAGTTGATGGTGAGTACCAACGCTATCAAGTGAAAGGTGGTGCGTATACGCGTGAGAAATTCTTTGGCAAGTACCCAGAAGCTGCAGAACTGGTAAAAGACTTAAGCGATGAAGATATCGATAATCTGAACCGTGGTGGTCATGACCCATACAAAGTTTTTGCTGCCTACGCAGAAGCAATGAAAGCCAAAGGTCAACCAACCGTTATTCTTGCAAAAACCGTTAAAGGTTATGGTTTGTCTGAAGAAATTGAAGCGGTGAACAAAACTCACCAAATCAAAAAAATGCAGATCGACTCTTTGAAATATGTACGTGACCGTTTTAACTTGCCATTTACAGATGATAAGTTAGAAGAGCTTCCATTCTACCGCCCAAGTGAAAACTCTCCAGAAATGAAGTACATGAAAGCACGTCGTGAAGCGTTAGGTGGTTACCTACCTGCACGTCGTAAGGAAAGTACTTCTTTGCCAATACCTGAACTGTCAGTTTTTGATGCCGTATTAAAAGGTAGTGGCGGAAAAGAGCAATCAACGACGATGTTGATGGTACGTTTGATCTCAGCTTTGTTAAAAGAAAAAGCTATCAAAGATCATGTTGTGCCAATCGTTCCAGATGAAGCTCGTACATTCGGCTTGGAAGGTATGTTCCGCCAACTCGGGATTTATGCCGCACACGGACAAAAATATACCCCTGAAGACAATGAACAGCTCATGAATTATCGTGAAGCGAAAGATGGTCATATGTTGCAAGAAGGGATTAACGAAGCTGGTGCGATGAGTGCTTGGGCTGCGTTAGGGACTAGTTATTCAACCAATAACTTACCAATGATTCCGATGTACATGTATTACTCAATGTTTGGTTTCCAACGTATTGGGGATATCGCATGGGCGGCAGGTGATGCACAAGCGCAAGGCTTCTTGTTAGGTGCAACTGCTGGACGTACCACCTTAAATGGTGAGGGTCTACAACACCAAGATGGTCATTCTCATATCTTGGCAGGTACGATTCCAAACTGTGTTTCTTATGATCCTTGTTTTGGTTATGAACTTGCGGTGATTGTGCATGACGGCTTGAAACGCATGTATCAAGATCAAGAGCGTGTGTTCTATTATTTAACAGTGATGAACGAAAACTACGAACATCCTGAAATGCCTGAAGGTGCAGAAGAAGGCATTAAGCGTGGTATGTATTTGTTGCAGAAAGATGAGCAAGCAACAGTTCAATTATTAGGCTCAGGTGTCATTTTACGTGAAGTGATCAAAGCAGCAAAAATACTTCGTGATGAATATCAGATTCATTCAAATGTCTGGAGTGTGACGAGTTTCAACGAGCTAGCACGTGATGGTATGGCATGTGACGAATATAATCGTTTACATCCTTTGACTGAGACAGCAAAAGAATCTTGGGTATCTCAGCAATTACGTGATACTGACGGTATTGTAGTTTCAGCTACGGATCACATGCGCGTTTATAGTGAGCAAATCCGAGCATATTTACCAGACAATCGTCCATATGTCACTTTGGGGACAGATGGTTATGGTCGCTCAGATACTCGTGCTAATTTGCGTAGCTATTTCGGAGTTGATGCGGCACATATCGTAGTTGCGACTTTGAAAAAATTAGCCGACGAAGGTGAGGTGGAAAACCGTTTAGTAAAAGACGCAATCTCATCATTTGAGTTAGATACAGATCGTCCAGTTGCATGGGCACCACAGGCGCACCCGCAAGTGCAAGCTGTGGCTGAATATCACGAAAACCAAACAGGTGAGGGGAACTAATCATGCAAATCCAAGCACCTGATATTGGCGTTGATAAAGCTTTGGTCGCCGAAATCTTGGTAAAAATAGGTGATCGAGTCGCTGTAGAAGATAGTCTTTTAGTTCTAGAGTCTGATAAAGCGACGGTAGAAGTTCCAAGTACTGCCGCAGGTATCGTGAAAAGTATTTTGGTTAAACAAGGTGATGAAGTTACTGAAGGTGTTGCTTTAGTTGAGCTGGAAGCAGAATCTCAAGCAACGGAAAGTCGTGTTGTTGAAACAGCTCAAGTTGAAACTCCGAAGGTAGAAACTCAATCTGAACAGATTGAAACTCCATCTGCACCTGTCGTTAACCAATCTGCGACTTCGACGCAAGTTGTGGATGTAAAAGTTCCAGATATTGGTGTTGAAAAAGCTTTGGTTGCCGAAGTTCTTGTAAAAGTTGGCGATGAAATTGAAGTTGAACAAAGTATTGTCGTTGTTGAGTCAGATAAGGCAACGGTCGAAGTTCCGAGTTCAGTTGCAGGCGTAGTTGAAGCGATTCAAATCAAAGAGGGTGACAGCATTAAGGAAGGAGTGGTGTTGATTCAGGTCAAGACCGCGAGTGCTGTAGTACCATCTGAACCGCAAGTAGCTCCAGCTCAAACAGTAGCAACTACAGAAGCCTTAGCTGCAACTAATAGCTCAACAGGTAATGTTGAAATTGAAGTACCTGATCTAGGTGTAGAAAAAGCACTTGTTTCAGAAATTTTGGTCAATGTTGGTGATCGCGTTAAAGCTCAACAAAGCTTATGCGTGGTTGAGTCAGATAAGGCATCTGTTGAAGTTCCAAGCTCGGTTGCGGGGATTGTGAGAGCAATCCATGTGTCAGCCAATCAAGAAGTTCGTCAAGGCATGGGTTTGGCAACGATAGAGGTGAGTGGTCAGGCTGCTGCTCAAGTAGCACCAAAAACTCAACCAACTGCTACTGAAGCTGCACCAGTAAAACCACAGACGGTAGCGACAGCAGCACCGAGTGCGCCAGCGCAAGCTGAGAAGCTGACCAAAGAGCAAGAAGCTGACAATGCCAAAGTTTATGCGGGTCCAGCGGTACGTAAATTGGCGCGTGAACTCGGAGTAGTCCTTGGTCAAGTGAAAGCCTCTGGCGAACACGGTCGTGTGATGAAAGACGATGTTTTTGCTTATGTAAAAACGCGTTTAACTGCACCACAAGCTGCTCCTAGTACACAGGCTGCACCTGTCGCTTCAGGCTTGCCATCATTACCTGATTTCACTGCCTTCGGTGGTGGCGAAGTAAAAGCAATGACACGTTTGCAACAGGTCTCTGTTCCGCAATTGTCATTGAATAACTTCATACCACAAGTAACGCAGTTTGACTTGGCTGATATCACTGAGCTTGAAGCATGGCGTGGCGAACTGAAAGATGGGTTCAAAAAACAAGGAATTAGCTTAACTATTTTAGCGTTCATCGCGAAAGCGGTTGCTCACTTGTTAAAAGAAGAACCTTATTTCGCGGGTCATTTGGCAGATGATCAAAAGTCAGTGTTGTTGCGTAACGAAATTCATATGGGTATCGCAGTCGCTACACCTGATGGTTTAACAGTTCCTGTACTGCGTAATCCAGACCAAAAATCCATTAAGCAAATCGCGATGGAACTGGCTGAACTCAGTCAAAAAGCGCGTGATCGTAAGTTATCACCGAAAGATTTGCAAGGTGCCAACTTTACCATTACGAGCTTGGGTAGTATTGGTGGAACTGCATTTACGCCTTTAGTGAACTGGCCTCAAGTCGCAATTTTGGGTATCTCTCCAGCAACCATGCAACCTGTATGGAATGGTAAAGATTTTGATCCACGCTTAATGTTGCCATTATCGTTGTCATATGATCATCGAGTTATTAATGGGGCTGATGCGGCACGCTTTACCAATAAATTGACCAAGCTATTAAAAGATATTCGTAGCTTATTGCTCTAACGAATAATTGATTTAAGAATACCTCGCTCAGGCGGGGTTTTCTTTTTATTGAATATAGAAAAACGTTACTTTATTTGCTATCAATTTGAAAATGAGCAATGAGAGAATCAAGCACTGAATTTGAGGTGGAGAAATGTTTGCGATTTATAGAGTCATGTTGCCATTATTGCTGGTAGTTTCTGTGCTTATGGGATTATGGGTGAGCTTTCTGCATTTTCCATCAGAGTGGGTGCTTTATATTGTGATGGGGATTGAATTATTAGTCGCAACCATTGTGATGGCGATGGAATATCAGGCACAAAATTTAAATACGAGCAGTGGTTGGGGTGGTTTTAGTTTTGTTGGTATAAGTGTTTATTTAGCTCTGCTATTAGGTCTGGTTCGATTGTTAATGTGGAGTTACCAAAAATTTTGGACTTAAAGATTCAAAACAATAAAGTTCTTTGATAGAATAAAAAATACTTCATTGGGGAGTAGCCGCTCTTTACGCAAAGTAAAGAGGTGATGATCAACATAATTGTTCAACAGAACATGGTCATCATAGCAAAGAACCAAGAACAGCTATTTAGCTGTGCTTTTGTTGGCAAGACCTTTGATTTATCACTCTGCATCAATCTAATTGATTTTGGCTAGCAGGAGGGGTAGATCATCGGCATATATTGCTAGCCAGAGCATTCAATTATGTATGAATTTCTCATCTCTACTTCGATCGTTGCCCTTGCTGAAATGGGTGATAAGACGCAATTGCTCGCTTTATTGTTAGCAGCACGTTTCCGAAAACCTGTTCCAATCCTCATCGCAATTTTATTAGCAACCACGATTAACCACGGTATTTCTGCTGTTTTTGGTCAATGGATTACGACCGTTCTCAGTCCTGAAATTTTGATTTGGATACTTGCACTTGGTTTTATCGGGATGGCGATCTGGATGTTGATCCCTGATGAACTTGGTGATGAAACAGAAAGCATCAATAAATGGCAGAGATTTGGAGTATTTGGCGCGACCTTTATTTTATTTTTCTTGGCCGAAATCGGTGATAAAACCCAAATTGCAACTGTTGCCTTAGCTGCACGTTTTGACAGCGTATTTTGGGTCATGTGTGGTACTACTGTTGGGATGATGCTTGCAAATGCCCCAGCAGTATTTATTGGTAATAAGTTGGCTGATAAATTACCAATCTCTTTAATCCATAAAATCGGTGCAGCGATTTTCTTGGTGGTAGGTATTTCAACCTTAGTTCAGCATTATTATTTTGCTTAATCTTATTCAAACATGCACCTGTTGTTGAACAGGTGCATTTTTTATGTCGAGAGAAAATTAATAATTAAACTTCACTGTAAAATTAATTTGGCGTGGATTGCCTAAAGTAACCAAGTTCTCGTTGAGCGCACCAGCATAATAATCTTTATCAAACATATTGCGGATTGCCAGTTGAGCACCCCAGTGTTCGGCATCATAACCTGCCTCAGTATCAAACAAGGTATAGCTTGGAAGATCGACCGTTAAACCATTGATGCTTTTTTTGCTTTCACCGCGAACGCCTGCGCCTACATACCAACCTAAATTTGAATTGGGTTCAAAACGATAGCGTGTAGACAAGCTATAACTGTGCTCTGGAACATTATCTATCGTTAATCCGATATTTTCAGCTTGAGTATCTTTACTTATTTCTGCATCAGGCGTGTAGGTATAAGCAGCAGTAATTTTGAGTTGATCAAATAAATGAGCTGCAAGCTCTGTTTCGATTCCACGTGTCAGCTGTTCGCCACGTTGTACTTTAAAACCTGTGTTGATTGGATCAGTCACGGAAACATTTTGGCGACGTAAATCAAACCAAGCGATACTGCCTTGAATGCGTTGATCTGGACTTTGTAGTTTTAGACCTACTTCAATTTGCTTGCCTTTCTCGGGTTTAAAGGCGTTGTCATAGAAATCCGTACCACTTACAGGTAAGAATGAGGTTGCATAACTCACATAAGGTGCAGCGATTTCATTGATGCTGTAAAGCAAAGAGGCATTACCTGTAAATGCATTCTCAGATTGGGTTGTTTCGGTATTTTTAACTAAATTTTGAGTGGTTGTTTCAGTCCAGTCATGTCGCCCCGCGAGATTCAAAACCAGCTGATCATTCAATTCGATTCGATCACGAAGATATAAACCTGTATATCTGAGACGATTGATATCATGGTTGGTCGGTATATCTGGGCAAGTCACCTTGGTATTGTATTCAGGTTTATAGAGATTCAAATTACCCACTGTACAACGATTATTGATGTAATCACTTTTTTCTTGCATGGCATCAACTCCCACTGTGATTTCATGTGAGGTATTACCGAAATTTAATGTTTTTTGCAGTTGATTATCGATAGAAAAATTTAAGTTATCGACATCTTGATAACGCCCTTGTCGTTGGATCGTGGTGTAATCAATTTTACCTTCTTCGTTTTTTGCCCAAAAGTTTTTACCTGTTGCAGCAAATACTGCGGGTCCAAGCATTTCTGTTTTTTGTACTGCAAAGTTTTGTTTAAATTGCCAGTCATTTTCAAAACGATGTGCGAAATTATAACCTATACGATAGACATCGGCCTCATAAGCGCCATGTGATGGTTCACTAATCAATAGTTTGGGATTCAATGCGCCATTTGGATTATTTAATAATGTACCTAAGACTGGTAAACCTTGTTGTCGTAGATATTCACGATGTTGATAGCTGGCAATTACTGATAAATCAGTTTTTTCGCCTAAATCAAAATTATAAGAAGGTGAGATATAGTAGTTTTTAAAATAAACAAAGTCAGTCGGATCATTTTGATCAGAGATGCGACCATTTAAGCGAAAAGCACCTTTCTCACTTTGATTCGGACTGTAGTTGATATCGAATGTTGCTTGCTTGAGTTGATGAGAGCCGTAGGTGAAAGCGCTGCGGTAAAAGCTCTCGGCTTGTGGGCGTTTGGTGACCATGTTCACCATGCCTCCAGGTTGAACTAAACCAAAATTAACCGATGCAGGTCCTTTTAAAACTTGAACTTGATCCATACCTGAAATTTCAGTAGCTACAAAGGTACTTTGACCTTGACGTAACCCATCAATAAAGACCTGATCAGATGAGGTTTGCCCACGAATAATAAAATCATCCCAACCCCGTCTTCCGAGTTGCCCTGAGACGACCCCTGCAACACCATTTAGGGCTTCAGCCAAAGTTTGAGCTTGTTTTTGTTGTAATTGTTCTTGGGTAATCACCGTAACAGACTGTGCTGTTTTAAATAATGGCGCATTTGATTTCAAAGTGGATGTTGCTTGTGTCGCCACATAATCATTGTTTTTATCTTGTTGAGCTTTGATGGAAATTGTTGGAAGGATATTGCTTTGATCTTCAGTTGCATAAGCAGCGCTTGTTATATGGCTCAAAATAAAGGTTGCAAGTAAAGTGGGGCGCGTAAAGAGCATAGAAATTTCCAAGAAAGGGTAGATCAATAAAGATGCTAATGAGAATTATTATATTTTATAGCTTGGGCGTGCTAAATCCAATAAATAAATCGAAAAAGAATTTTTTAAAAATTACGATAAATATCCAACATTCGATTGAAACATGAACTTAATCCCATTATTTTATTATGGAATTAAAATAATTCATATTTAAAGATTTTTATGGGGTTGCTATGAGCTTTGAAAGGACAACATCACAGATATTATTCGATAATGGTAAGCATAAATGTATTAGTTTTACCAGTTTGGTAAAAGGTGAGGGAATTCAAGCCAACCAGTTTTTAATTATTGATCATGATCGTGCAGCTGTCTTAGATCCAGGTGGTGATTTGACTTATGTCCCGCTCACAATGGAACTTAATCGCTATACCAAATTGAAGAATCTAGATTATGTGATGGCTTCGCATCAAGATCCTGACATTATCACTTCGATGCCACGTTGGTTGGTCTATACCGATGCTAAAGTCGTTGCATCTAAGCTATGGGCACGTTTCTTACCCCATCTCAATTCTGCTTTTATGAGTGATCGAATGAAAGGCAATTGGGAAGAGCGTTTGATTGAACTCCCTGATACAGGTCAAGTTATTCCTTTGGGAGAGTCGGCGATTATTGCAGTTCCTGCGCATTTCTTACATTCCGTCGGGAATTTTCAGTTTTATGACCCAACTGCAAAGATTCTTTTCTCAGGTGATATGGGCGCATCAATTGTTGAAGATGCTAGTCTGCCGATTGTCGACTTTGAAGCGCATATTAAAAAAATGAAAGGCTTTCACCAACGCTATATGTGTTCCAACAAAGTGATACGTTTATGGGTCAATATGGTTCGTCAAATGGATATTGATATGATTGTTCCACAGCATGGTACGGCATTTGTCGGTAAAGAAATGATCAATCAATTTCTTGATTGGATTGAAACACTTGAATGCGGTGTTGATCTGATGAACGAATACGTATTTAGCTGCCCAACAATCTAATTTGGATGCAGGTGATTTAGCAAAATCGACGCATGATTGCATAAAAAATTTATAGGCAATATTGTTTTTCAGAATGACTTTTTTTAGGATTCTCGTTGCAAAGGAATTGGTTTTGATAACGAGAATTTTAAAAAAATGTTGTCTCAAATTGCAACGCCAGATGCATGCATGACTTGTGGTGCATGCTGCGCGAATTATCGAGTTTCATTTTATTGGGCTGAAGCTGAATATATCCCTGAAACTATGGTTGAACCACTCACAGCTATTTATTCTTGTATGAAGGGAACCAACCAATCACAGCCCAAATGCATTGCTCTTGAAGGTGAGGTTGGAACGCGTGTGAGTTGTTCGATATATCATGATCGAAGCACAACTTGTAAAGAAGTGAAAATTGCGGATGAACAATGCAATAAAGCACGGCTCAAATACAATCTGATCCCGTTGATAGATATTGAACAACAAGACTCAGAAAATAATGAAGATTATGATCAAGTCTGTTGATTGCGATAGCTTAAATTGAGTTTTTGAAGCAGTTGATATATCGATCAACAGCTTTTCTCAAATAATTTTCATCATAGAAAATGAAAATCACCCTGAAATTTGTTTATAATAGCTCACGGAATTTACCAGTGAGATTGTTATGCTGACCATCGTTCAAGAAGCGTTAACCTTCGATGATGTCTTATTACTTCCTGCCTACTCAACTGTTCTCCCAAAAGATGTCTCCTTAAAGACACGTTTAACTCGCGGAATTCAACTTAATATCCCTCTTGTTTCTGCTGCAATGGATACCGTGACTGAATCACGTATGGCGATTGCGATGGCGCAAAATGGCGGTATCGGTATTTTGCATAAAAACATGGATATTGCCGCACAAGCTGCGGAAGTACGCCGTGTAAAAAAATTCGAAGCTGGAATGGTGAAAGACCCAATCACAGTAACTCCTGAAACGACAGTTCGTGAACTTATTGCAATTACTCAAGCCAATAATATTAGCGGTGTACCTGTTGTAAAAGATGGCAAAGTTGTGGGTATCGTCACAGGTCGTGATACTCGTTTTGAAACCAATCTTGAACAACCAGTGAGCAACATCATGACGGGTCAAGACCGTCTAGTGACTGTTCGTGAAGGTGAGTCGAAAGAAAATATTCAAGCTTTGTTGCAAAAGCACCGTATTGAAAAAGTCTTAGTTGTTGGTGAAAACAATGAACTCAAAGGCTTAATTACGGTGACTGACTTCCGTAAAGCGGAAAGCTATCCAAACAGTTGTAAAGATGACCTTGGTCGTTTACGCGTTGGTGCAGCAGTTGGTACAGGTGCTGAAACACCTAGCCGTGTTGAAGCCTTAGTTGATGCGGGTGTTGATGCGATCGTCGTTGATACTGCACATGGTCACTCAGCTGGTGTGATTGAGCGTGTACGTTGGGTTAAAGCAAACTATCCACAAGTTCAAGTGATTGGTGGAAATATTGCAACGGGTGATGCTGCATTGGCGTTACTTGATGCGGGTGCTGATGCTGTTAAAGTTGGTATTGGTCCAGGTTCGATCTGTACAACACGTATTGTTGCTGGTATTGGTATGCCGCAGATCTCTGCAATTGACAGTGTTGCAAGTGCATTGAAAGACCAAATTCCGTTAATTGCGGATGGTGGTATTCGTTTCTCTGGCGATATGGCAAAAGCAATTGGTGCGGGTGCAAGCACAATTATGGTGGGTTCACTACTTGCAGGTACTGAAGAAGCACCTGGTGAAGTTGAATTCTTCCAAGGTCGTTACTACAAAGCTTATCGCGGTATGGGTTCATTGGGTGCAATGGCTGGAGCAACTGGCTCTGCTGACCGTTATTTCCAAGATTCTAAAGCGGGTGCTGAAAAGTTAGTACCAGAAGGTATTGAAGGTCGTGTTCCTTATAAAGGTCCTATGGGTAACATCGTACACCAAATGATGGGCGGTTTACGTTCTTCTATGGGTTATACAGGTTCATCTGTAATTGAAGATCTTCGCCAAAATGCAAAATTTGTGAAAATTACTTCAGCAGGTATGTCTGAATCACATGTGCATGACGTTACGATTACAAAAGAAGCGCCGAACTATCGTGTTGGTTGATTTTTCGTAATTTTACCGATAGAAAAACCGTCAGTTCGCTGACGGTTTTTTCGTTTTGGTGTAAAGTGAAACGGGTAAAAAAGCTATGATCAAAGGTCATATAAAAGATAAGAAAGTGAGTAGAAGATGAGCTATTTTGGAACTGATGGAATTCGTGGCAAGTTTGGACAAATGCCCATTACTCCTGAGTTTGCATTAAAATTAGGTTTTGCTGCGGGCAAGGTGTTGAAACGAAACAGTCCCAAAAATAAACCGATTGTTGTTTTGGGGAAAGATACGCGATTATCGGGCTATATTTTGGAAGCCGCTTTGCAAGCAGGTTTGAATGCAGCAGGAGTATATGTTCACTTACTAGGTCCATTGCCTACACCTGCAATTGCGCATTTAACACGTGCCCTCCATGCCCATGCAGGTATTGTGATTTCAGCTTCACATAATCCTTATTTTGATAATGGAATTAAATTCTTCTCGAGTGAAGGCAAAAAGCTACCAGATTGTTTGCAAGAAGAAATCAATCAAGAATTAGAAAAAGATTTGATCATCGAGGATACAGCTAATTTAGGTAAAAGTGTTCGTGTCAAAGATGCTAATGGTCGTTATATCGAGTTCTGCAAATCAACTTTTCCATATCACTTCGACTTAAGTGAATTAACAATTGTGGTCGATTGTGCAAATGGCGCAGCCTACAGCGTTGGACCTTCTGTATTCCGTGAGTTGGGTGCGAAGGTAATTCCATTATTTAATGAGCCAGATGGTTTAAACATCAATGAAAACTGTGGCTCAACGCATCCTGAACTATTGCAGAAAGCCGTTGTAGAGCAACAAGCAGATCTAGGTATTGCTTTTGATGGTGATGCAGATCGTGTCGTGATGGTTGATAAACACGGTCAATTGGTTGATGGTGACCATATTCTGTATATTCTGGCGACTCAAGCAAGTCATAAACCTGCGGGTATTGTGGGTACAGTGATGAGTAATATGGCACTTGAACTGGCTTTAGCAAAAGCAAATGTCAATTTTGTACGTGCTAAAGTTGGTGACCGTTATGTATTACAGGCACTTGAAGAAAATAATTGGGTGATTGGTGGTGAACCATCTGGTCATATCTTGACCCTTGATAAGAGCACGACAGGCGATGCTATTATTGCTGCATTGCAAGTGCTCACTGTCATGGTAGAGCAAAGTAAAGCTTTGCATGAATTGGTTGAAGATTTTGTTTTATTCCCTCAAGTGTTGGTAAATGTTCGTTTGCAGCAAATGCTCGACCCATATTCTATCCCAGCCTTAGTCGCTGAATTTGATAAAGCCGAAAAACAACTTGAAGGTCGTGGACGTATTTTGATTCGTAAATCAGGTACTGAGCCTGTGATCCGTGTCATGGTGGAAGGTGATCAATTGGAAGAAGTTGAAGCCTTGGCAAATCACTTAGCAGATGCGGTTCGAGCTCAAGCACAAGCTGCTTAAAAGGTGACAAGAATGAACGATGTTATTAAAGATTTGAGTGAACTACGTTTAAGCTATGAGCAAGGTGAGTTGCATGAGTCTCAAATCAGTCATGATCCTCATCTTCAATTTTTAAACTGGTTTAATCACGCCTTAGCTGCAAATTTGCATGAACCGTACGCAATGTCGTTGGCAACAGCTAATCGACTAGGTCGACCACATGTTCGTACGGTTTTACTCCGTGGAGCGACTGAAAACGGATACGATTTCTACACCAATTACGATAGTCAAAAAGGTTTGGATCTCGCGGAAAATCCATACGCTGAGTTATTGTTTTATTGGCCGAGTTTGGAACGACAAGTGCGGATTAGTGGAAAGGTGACTAAGATTTCTGAACAAGAATCAACCGACTATTACCATAAACGCCCACGTGACAGTCAGATTGCAGCACATATCAGTACACCTCAAAGTGGTGTGATTGCTGATCGTGAAGCATTACAGTCTCGTTTTGAGGACTTGCAGCAGCAAGTGGGTGATCAAGAGGAGCTTGCTAAACCTGTATTTTGGGGCGGTTATCGTTTAGAAGCAGATTATTATGAGTTTTGGCAAGGTCGACCAAATCGTTTACATGATCGTTTGAGTTATGAAAGAACAGATCAGGTTTGGGTTGTTCAACGATTGATGCCATAAATGACAAAAATTCAAATTTTAGAAAGACCATTACTCACACGCCCTGAACAGTTTCAGGGCGTGCCAACGTTTATTGCCGAGATTTTGGCACGACGTGGTGTTGCCTCAGAGCAAGAACTAGAACTGAAGCTTAAACATCTGCTTGCACCCAATCTAAAAGATTTGGATCGAGCTGTAGAAATCATTGATCAAGCAATTGATCGTCAATTACAAATCGTGATTGTGGGAGATTATGATGCTGATGGTGCAACCAGTACGGCTTTGATGGTTCTCGTACTTCGAGAGATGGGAGCAAGAGTTGAGTATCTTGTTCCTGATCGATTTAAATATGGTTATGGTTTAACACCTAAGATTGCAGAGTTAGCAGCCCAGACTTATCGCCCAGATTTATTGATTACCGTTGATAATGGAATTTCAAGCCATGCAGGTGTTGAGGTCGCTCAAGCACTGGGGATGCAGGTGATCATTACAGATCATCACCTGACCACTAAGCCAAAACCAAGTGCGGAAGCTGTGGTTAATCCTAATCAGTTGGATTGTGACTTTTCGAGTAAGTCACTGGCGGGGGTTGGCGTTGCTTTCTATGTCTTAGCAAAATTGGCAACTCACCGTAGTCAGCAAAATAAAAGTACTAGCAAAGTGTCTCAATACTTGGATTTGGTTGCTTTAGGTACTTATGCGGATGTTGCAAGTTTGGATTATAACAATCGTATTTTGATTGATGCAGGTCTAAAACGTATTCAGCAAAACCAATGTCGGGCAGGTATTCTCGCGCTACTTGAGGTCGCAGGTCGAGATGCTTCAACTTTGCGAGCACAAGATTTGGGTTTCGTCTTAGGACCGAGAATCAATGCTGCTGGTCGTATGGAAAGTATGAGAATTGGGATCGAATGCTTACTCGCGGAGGATATGGCAACAGCTTATCCACTGGCACAGCAACTCAATCAGTTAAATGTTGAGCGACGCCAAGTTGAAACTGAAATGAAGCAACAAGCATTAATTGCTTTGCAAAACGTTCAACTTGAAACAGATCAAATTCCGCCCGCTATCGTGATGTATGACGAACAGTGGCATCAAGGTGTAATTGGCATTGTCGCTGGACGTTTAAAGGAGCAGTTTCATCGTCCGAGTTTAGTTTTTGCTCCCGATGAAGATGGTATTCATATTAAGGGATCTGCACGTTCTATTGATGGGATTCATATCCGCGATATGATTGAACATGTCGCAGAGCAATATCCGCATCTTGTGACTCATTTTGGTGGGCATGCAGCGGCAGCGGGTTTGACGCTCAAAAAAGCACATTTTAATGAGTTCAAACAGCTATTTATTCAGACAATTGCTGAAATTGATGCTGAATTGTTTCATGCAACGATTTGGACAGATGGTGAATTGCCTGAGAACGCTTTAGATCTATCTACAGTGGATTGGATTGAACAAATGGGGCCATGGGGACAAAAATTTCCATTTCCACAATTTCAAGGAACATTCAAAGTCATTGATTATCGCTGGTTGAAAGATCAGCATCTCAAGTTAAAACTTTCACTTGGTACACAGTCGATTGATGCAATTGCATTTAATGCGGTTGACCGTTTTGAGTTTAATCCAATGCAGGGTTTTGTTGATTTGGTCTATACCTTGGAGCGTAATGTTTTTAATGGAAATGTCAGTCTACAATTACAGATTGTGCATTTAAAACAATAAAAAAACCGCTCAAATTTGAGCGGTTTTTAGAAAGATTAGTAGCGGAATGTGCCGTTAATTCCATACGAGTTCGCGCCGTCGATCCCTGTATAACCAACACCCACAGCAAATGTTGGAGTAAAGAATTTTTGCGCACGAATGCTGAAAATGGTATCTGCATCTTCAGCGGTTGAATCTGCGAATGCAATTCCGACACTGAGTGTTGGGTCTAGATAGAGATCAGCAGCTAAACGATATGTTGTCTCATCACCTATATAGCTCTGAGCTTCAAAATTGGTGTAATAACCTGCAATAGGTGAAACATATTTAGCACGAAGCGTAATCGCAGTGTCTTCATCGTCTTCGCCTGTGATAGCGACTGCATTTGAATAAGTTGTGATAAAGCCATATTGAGCAGCTTGAATAGGATCAAAACTTTTCGATAAATCTGCGACACCTACGGCAAGTAGCATCCCAGGTGTTGGAAGAAAGCCTACTTCAGCCGAATAACCATTGCCATCATCACTCGCAAATTTGTAAGACTCATTATAGCTCTTTGCAATCGCTTCTATGTCGGTTCTATGCAGACTTCCTGAGATATAGAATTGCGTGTTGGGAATATAAAATTCACCATTAAGACCGATAGAGTTGAACTCTTGTTTGAAATCTACGTTTATTTGCGGTATTCCGCCAAAATTCACAAAAGAATAAATACCTGATTCTTCTGCATAGGTATAACCTAAGCCAATGTTTGATGTTTTATCTAAGAATGCCGCTTCCGCTAGTGGAGCATTACGTGTTTGAACTGGGTTAAAATAATATTTACCATTTACACTTGCGGTGTTAACGCGATGGCTATCCATTTCGCTGTCTTTAATATATGTATATTCATAAGCACCCATAAGCTGAGTTTGGTATGCATTTGCATTTAAACCGATGCAAGATGTTAATAGTGCAGTAATAAGACTTAATTTTTTCATAAAAACCTGACCCCTTGTTAAAATAATACGTGCTATTAATAAGTTATTGCGCGATGTAGTGTAGTGATATTTGAAAACACGTCAATAATGCTTAAATGAACAGTAAAATTTTATTGATATTTTTTTCGACCCATTGGTTTGAGACTTAATTCTTTTTCTATGTACTTTTATCTAAGAAATAAAAAAAAGCCCTGATCTTAAAGAGCAGGGCTTTTGTCTTTTCGTATGAAGTGATGTTTAGTCACTTTCTTATTTAGAAGCGATATGCACCACGGATACCATAGGTATTGTAGTCATCACCAAAACCAACACGACCTTCTAAACTTACTTGTTGATTTAGGAATTTCTTCGCAGAAATACCCCATTCATCACGTTCTGTGAGGTCATTGTTGTAGTAATCTGCACCGACACTTAAGGTTTTGTCGAGATAGAAGTCACCTTTAACACCGTACTCATCTAAATCACCAAATGCACCATAAGCTTCTAGGTTGACATCATTCGCTCCAACCTGGGTGACGTATTTAGCACGTACAGTTGGGTCAGCGCCATCTTTACCATCTTTCTCATCGTATCCTTTAACACCAAGCGCAAGTAATAAACCTGGTGCTGGTAAATAACCTACCTCAGCACTATAAGTTGTTACTTTTTGATCGATTGGCAGGTTGTCTACTTCAAGTTCGTCACGACCTAAATTACCGCTTAAGTAAAAGTCACTGTTCGGAACGAAGTATTCAACACCAACACCGTATTGCGAGTTCTTCACACCGTCATTGTCGGCATAATTCACTTTTGCATTTACATTACTAGAGCGGTTCAAGAACGCTGCTTCAGCAAGAGGTGCATTACGTGTTTGGACTGGATTAAAGTAATAAGTCCCATCTACACCAAAACTATGTGTACTATCGAACTGATCCCAATCTGTATAAGTATATGAACCACCGACTTCAGCTTGATACGCATGTGCAGTACCTGTTACTGCCAAAGCAGATAAAAGTGCTGATGCAATTGCTAATTTTTTCATGGCTACTCCCCTTTGAGATAATGAACCAATTGAATGTTAATTACATGTTTTGTTACAACTATCAGTCTAGTTAAAAACTTTAGCTGGTCAATCAAAGGAAAGTAATCAAACTGTACGAATGTAATTTTTATGTAAAATTTACAATATAAAATATTGATTTATAACTAGTATTTAATAATGTTTTGATTTATTAAAACTTAGGAGAGATTGTGTATTTAGGTAATTTTCGTGTATTTAAGCGACAATCTTGTCGCTAGATGTTTCAAAGTACGATTACTTTGTTTCAATATTTCTGATAAGTAAATAGTAAATCTATAAGAAAAACACTTTAAAAGGTTATGGCTGTGTCGCATAAAGCACTTATGTTAAAATATTAGGTTAGGTGAAAATTTGTGAGAACAGACGCGTGGAAATCAATCCGTATTTAATCCAATTGAAAGATTTATCTGATCGTAGCCAAACACTACGGGGGTATCTTTGACTACGATCTAAAAGCAGAGCGTTTAGAAGAAGTTTTAAGAGAATTAGAAGACCCTGCGATTTGGAATGACCAAAGTCGTGCGCAAGCAATTGCGAAAGAAAAGGGCAGTTTAGAAAATACTTTAGGTGTATTTGATCGTCTTGCAGAACAGTTAGATGATGCAAAAGCAATGCTTGATCTGGCTGTTGAAGCTGATGATGAAAGCTTACTTGAAGATGTGCAAGCAGAATTGGATAGCGCTGAACAAGCTCTTGGGAACCTCGAATTCCGTCGTATGTTTAGTAATCCGATGGATCCAAACCCATGCTTCCTTGAAATCCAATCTGGTTCGGGCGGTACTGAGGCACAAGACTGGGCTTCGATGTTATTACGTATGTATATGCGTTGGATCGAGCGTCATGGTTTCAAAGCTGAACTGATGGAAGTTTCTGATGGTGACGTGGCGGGTATTAAATCAGCGACGATTCGAGTTGATGGTGAATTTGCTTATGGGTGGTTACGTACAGAAAGTGGTGTACACCGTTTAGTTCGTAAATCTCCATTCGATAGTAATAATAACCGTCACACTTCATTCTCTGCCGTATTCGTTTCACCAGAGATTGATGACAATATCGAAATTGATATCAATCCATCAGATGTCCGTACGGATACCTATCGTGCATCAGGCGCGGGTGGTCAGCATATTAACAAAACTGACTCAGCTGTTCGTCTGACTCACGCGCCAACAGGTATTGTGGTTGCATGTCAGAACCAACGTTCACAACATGCCAACCGTGACCATGCGTGGAAACAACTACGTGCCAAACTCTATGAGTTAGAAATGAGCAAGCGCAACGAAGCAGCTCAGGCGCTCGAAGATTCTAAATCGGATATTGGCTGGGGAAGTCAGATTCGCTCTTATGTACTTGATGACTCACGTATTAAAGACTTGCGTACAGGTGTCGAAAACTCCAATACAAAAGCTGTGCTTGATGGGGATTTAGACAAGTTTATTGAAGCGAGTTTAAAACAAGGTCTGTAAGTTTTATCCAATAAAAACGGCAATCTCGTTCAGCTCTCGACCCTTAATCGAAAAAATATGATATTAATATCGAAAAAAATAGATATTAATATTTATAAAATTCGATATACTGGGTTGAGATGCTGAACAAAGCTTTGCCTGTTGAGAAACGTGGTGAGTCTATGGATATTGATGTTATAAGCAAAGCCTTAGCCAATCCGTTGCGTAGACAGATTTTGCAATGGCTGAAAGAGCCTGAGCAATTTTTACCTGTACAAGAATGTGGTGGCAGTTTCGAACGCGGCGTATGTGCAGGACACATCGAACGTTTAGGAAAGGTTGCTCAATCGACCATGTCAAATCATCTGTCTGTATTACAGCAAGCAGGTTTGATTAAGGTTGAGAAATATGGGCAATGGTCATATTTTACGCGTAATGAAGCTTTGATTCAGCAATACATCGAACATTTAAAACAAACACTTTAAAGTAACAAGTGTAAGTTGAGGCGATTATGGCTGAGTTAAATTCTGCATTGCAAGTCGGTGACTTTACAATCAAGAACCGTTTGGTTTTAGCACCGTTAACAAGAGCACGTAGCGGTGAACAACGTATCCCAAATGATCTGATGGTTGAGTATTACCAACAACGTGCTAATGCAGGTCTTATTATTACTGAAGCGACTGTGATTAGCCCGAAAGCGGTAGGATATGCCAATACCCCAGGTTTATGGTCACAAGAACAAGCGCAAGCTTGGAATAAAATCGTAAAAGCCGTGCATGCGCAAGGTTCAAAAATTGTCGTTCAGTTATGGCATGTAGGACGTATTTCACATCCAGACTTATTAGATGGTGATACACCTGTCGCACCAAGTGCAATCCAGCCAGCAGGGGAAGTGAGTTTACTTCGTCCGAAACGCCCGTTTGTGACACCTAGAGCTTTATCGCACGAAGAAATTCAAGAAATTGTAGTTGAGTATAAACACGCTGCTGAACTTGCGAAGGCTGCAGGTTTTGATGGTGTTGAGCTGCATGCTGCCAATGGATATCTAATCGATCAATTCTTGCAAAGTAAAACCAATACTCGCGAAGATGAATACGGTGGTTCAATTGAAAACCGTGCACGTTTGTTGTTGCAAGTCGTTGATGCATTTATTGAAGTATGGGGTGCAGGTCGTGTCGGTGTACATTTAGCGCCACGTGCTGATTCTCATGATATGGGTGATGATAATCCATTAGCAACTTTTGGTTATGTCGTTGAGCAATTAGATCAGCGTAATGTTGCGTTTATCTTTACTCGCGAGTATGAAGCTGAAGATAGTTTACAACCAAAGTTGCGTCCTAAATTCAAAGGTGCTTGGATTGCCAACGAAAAATTAACGCCAGATTCAGCCAAGCGTATTTTAGCAACTGAACAAGCGGATGCAGTTGCATTTGGTTTAGCATATATCGCAAATCCTGATTTATTCGAGCGTTTAGAAAATGATCTACCGCTTAATCAGGTTCAATTCGACACCTTGTATGGTCCGAGTGCCGAAGGTTATACGGATTATCCTGTTTTTGAACAACTCGGAGCTTAAGTTGTTTTTAGAATTACTCATGTCATTTACCAAAATGGCATGAGTTTTTTTTTGAAATTCCGCATAATGTGCTGAAATCAAATCGAAATATATGGTCTAGGATGGCGCAGGAAATCGCAGCACAACAAACACCATTTTGGTATAACATTTTATTGGCTTGTCTCAAGCCTGTATACCGCTGGAAAATAAAACAACGTGCTGAAAGCGAAGAGCTCTTTCAACAAGAATGCCTTGAGCGTTTTGGACCATTTCAAACGCCAAAAAACCTGCATACGATCTGGTTCCATGTGGTTTCTGTCGGTGAAACCAATGCTGCACAACCTCTTATCGAGCATTATTTAAAATTAGGTCATCCTGTCTTAGTGACCAATACCACAAAAACGGGGCAAGCCCGTGCCAAATCACTTTTTCTTAAAGCACCCTACTTAGCGTTATTTCAAGCTGTATATTTGCCTGTTGATCAAAAACCATTACTCAAGCAATTTTTTGATTTGTATCAGCCGAAGCTACTCGCTTTAGTTGAAACTGAGATTTGGCCAAATTTAATTGCCCAAGCGAAACAGCAACAGATTCCATGTATTTTGCTTAATGCACGTCTTTCTGAAAAATCCGCCAAAGGCTATGCCAAGGTAAGTCGACTTACCCAAGTTATGTTGCAACAATTAACGTGGATGTTGGCGCAAGATCAAGCGACACAGCAACGCTATGTGGATTTAGGCTTAGAGAAAGCCAAAAGTCAGGTTGTTGGAAATATTAAATTTGATATTAGTGCTCCGACCTCCTTTATTGAGCAAGCTGAACAGTTAAAACAGGCATGGCAGTTAGAGAAACGCCAAATTATTACTTTAGCCAGCACACATGCACCTGAAGAAGAACAGTTACTTAAACAGTTACAGCCACATTTAAATTCAAATCCTCATTTGTTGTGTATCGTTGTACCACGTCATCCAGAGCGTTTTGATGAGGTGCATAAGATCTGCCAAACCCTGAATTTAAATACGCAGCGGCGTAGTCTTAAACAAGAGATTACAGCGGATACACAGGTATATCTTGCAGATAGTATGGGTGAGATGTGGTTATGGTATGCATTAAGTCAGGCATGTTTTGTCGGTGGTTCACTCAATGAACCAGGCGGTGGGCACAATATCTTAGAACCAATGGTTTTAGATGTACCCACTGTGATTGGTCCTCGCTATTTTAATTTTCAAACAATTGTCGATGAGTTTGTGACGGAAGAAGGGATCCTTGTTGCTGAAAATGCTGAGCTAGTTATACAAAATCTGATGAGTTGCCTAAATCATCCAGAGCAAAGCCAGCGATTGATTCATCAAGCTGAATTGGTGTTGCAACGCAATAAAGGCTCATTGCAAAAACATATTCAATTAATTGACCATTATTTAGCGCAACGAACTGCTTCATGAATATCGTTTTACTGAACGCTAACCAAGATTGCTCAAGTGATATTTGGTCAATCGAGGATCAACGTCAAATCAAGCACTTGAATCAACATCTTCAATTAAAGGCTGGAGATACTTTAAAGGTAGGCGTTCGTGATGGTCAGCGTTATCTCACTGAAGTGCAGAGTATTACAGCACAGCAGATTATGCTAAGACCCATTCAAACAGAAAGTGTGCCGAATAAACTCCCTGTGCATTTGATCTTGGCCTTACCTCGCCCCAAAGTGTTGCGACGTATGATTATGGATGCGGTGACGCTAGGTGTGGAACGCATAAGTTTGATTCATAGCTATCGGGTTGATAAAAGTTATTGGCAAAGTCCTTTTATGCAACAACTCGATGATTATGTGACACTCGGCTTAGAGCAAGCTGGCGATACGATTGTTCCTGAAATTCAACTCTACAAACGGTTCAAACCTTTTGTTGAAGATGTCTTACCGACTTTGATCTCAGAGCAAAGACCTGCTTATGTCGCACATCCTTATGCAGAACAATCGATGCCCCATGCGATAGCTCATGGCTGTAATTTAATAGTGGGACCAGAAGGTGGGTTTATACCTTACGAAATTGAGTTACTCAAAAAAAATGGTTGCCAAGCAATGAGTCTAGGCAACCGAATTTTGCGAACTGAAACAGCGGTGTCGAATATCTTAGGTCGTTTGTTTGTCTAAATTTTCGGTGTTATCTGATTGATCACCGCGATAGACTTTGACTTCTTGCACAGGGTAAGGAATCGAAATCCCTTTCTCATCAAAAGCCGTAACAACCAATTCTTGAATTTCACTGATCGATGCAGAGGTCGATGTCTCGGTGGTGTTGACCCACCAACGCACGGTTAAATTAATTGAGAAATCCGCCAAAGCAGTGACATTTACAGAAAAAGCAGGCTGACTGAGTACAGTCATATTATTATTCAGGATATCCAGAATAATTTTCTTAGCCTTTTGTATGTCATCTTCATACCCAATTCCTACAACAAACTCGCAGCGGCGACGTTGATACGCACTGTTCACAATAACAGCGCTGGTATATACCGTCGCGTTTGGAATCACGATGCGACGACCATCGGGAGAGCGTAAAAATGTTGCACGAATTTGGATATCTTCAACATTTCCTTCCAAACCATTGACTACGATATCGTCACCGATACGGAAAGGTTCACTGAGCAAGATTAAGATTCCTGACAGTAAGTTTTGGAAAATATCTTTAAAGGCAAAACCAATTGCTACCGAACCAATTCCAAGAGCACCAATCAATTGACTCGGTGTAAAACCTGGAATTGCGATCACAAGTGCGATTAGGAAACCAAAGAAAATAATAAAGGTACTTCCGACACGGTTTAATACCAACACCAAATTTTGACGCGTGTAAGTTCGATTTTCCAAGGTTTTACGAATAAACAATTTAAATAGTTTGGTCAGTAACCAGAAAATGATAAAAACGACCAAGGCAATACAAATATAAGGAACACGTTCCCAGAAACTGTCCATGATCTTATCGATGGTCGTATATGCATCTTGATATTTTTCAGTGTGTGCCAATACAGTTTGCGTTGTTTTGGCACCTGCTTGGTGAATCAATTCGCCAGTATCTTTTGCGACATCAGTCAATGTCGGTTGTTCATTTGCCACAAGAAAATCTCTATTTCGCAAAGTTGGGTGTGATGAGGAACGCAATCATAATAAATTTATCGTCAGCACGCATGAAAAATTCGTTAACAGTAGCGATTGATGTCGATTTAGAAATATTCGGTTGTGTTTTGAATCATCTGTGTCGGTGCATCCCAAAAATCAGGACTTGCGAAATAATAAGCAAAAATAAACATGCCGAAAATCATAAATAGACTGAGGAGAATCATGATCCAAGCGAGTAGTTTTTCCCAAGTTTTTGATGGGCGAACATCCCCATAATCGTTGCGGTGAGGTGTTCCTGCTGCAAGTAATACATAGAGAGTGAAAACTAATTGGATAAATGGCACCAGTAATAACAAGCTTAACCAACCTGTTTTATTCAAATCATGTAAACGTCGAATAAGAAAAACGATTTGAAAATAAAAAGCGAGAAACCATGAGATCACTAGTGCGAGTACCGCAATGCCTGAAAATGCAGGCATGATAGGATCATTTACATTGACACTGTTGATGCTCAATTGACCTGCAAAGACAATAATACACATGAAGGTAGCGAGATAAACGATGGTCAGTAACCCATACCAACCCAAATAACTCAGACGATTAAAACGTCCTTTAGGTGACAGTGGATTATCTTTTACTAAAGCATTACGACTAGTGGATGAAGAGTCAAACATTACAGATACCTATTTTTTTGATTATTTAATCTTTAAATCTATGCATAATGATCAAAATATTCACTTATTTTAAAAAGAAAAAGCATAGACAAGCTGTTAAATTTTAAATTATTTTGAGTAAATTTTTGAAATAAAATTGGTTGTAAAACAATAACAGTCCTACGACCAAAGCCGAATTGTTTGCTCTTGTTAATGGTGACCATACTGCAAGAGAAAACAAAACATACCAATGCTAGATGAGTATATCTAAGGTATGAAATAAAAAACCAAGGAAGTGAGCTATGAAAGAAATCTACCCAGTGCCAGAGAAATTTAAAGAAACGGCAAGAATCTCGGAAACAGACTATTTCAAACGTTATCAGTACTCTATCGAGCAGCCAGATGCATTCTGGGCTGAAGAAGCGAAAAAGGTCGATTGGATCAAGCCTTTTACCCAAGTGAAAAATACTAGTTTTCAACAGGACAATTTCAAGATCGAATGGTTTGCAGATGGGGAGTTGAACGTCTCCGCAAACTGTCTGGATCGCCATCTAAAAACCAACCCTTTAAAGCCTGCCATTATTTGGGAAGGTGATCATCCATCACGTCATAAAATTATTTCTTTTGCTGAATTACATGACGAAGTATGCCGCTTCGCAAATGTATTGAAAAAGCAGGGCATTGTGAAGGGTGATCGTGTCGTTTTATATATGCCAATGGTGCCTGAAGCAGCAATTGCGATGTTGGCTTGTGCACGTATTGGGGCAGTCCATTGTGTAGTGTTTGGTGGTTTCTCACCCGACTCATTGGCGAGTCGTATTGAAGATAGCCAAGCAAAATTAGTGATTACTGCAGATGCTGGCATGCGCGGTGGCAAGCTGATTCCATTGAAAGAGAATGTAGATGCAGCTTTGCAAATCAAAGGGACAGAAAGTGTTGAACATGTAATCGTGGTTCATCGTACTGGAAACCCAATTCAATTCAATGATGATCGTGACGTTTGGTACCACCTTGCCATCATGGAAGTGGATGAGCATTGCCCACCTGAACCGATGAAAGCGGAAGATCCTCTATTCATTCTCTATACCTCGGGTTCTACAGGCAAACCAAAAGGGGTATTACATACCACGGGTGGTTATTTAGTTTATGTGAATACCACATTCAGAGAAGTCTTTGATCTAAAAGAAGATGATGTGTACTGGTGTACTGCTGATGTGGGTTGGATTACAGGACATAGCTATTTGTTGTATGGTCCATTAAGCAATGCAACCACCACAGTGATGTTTGAAGGAATTCCTCAATACCCAACATGGGCACGTATCGGGCATGTAATTGATAAACATAACGTTACCATTTTATATACTGCACCAACTGCGATTCGCGCGATGATGCGTGAAGGTGATGCCTATGTCCGTGAAAGTGATCGCAGCAGTTTACGTTTGCTTGGTTCGGTGGGTGAACCAATTAACCCTGAAGCATGGAACTGGTATCACGAAGTAGTCGGTGAAGGTCGTTGCCCAATTGTCGATACATGGTGGCAAACTGAAACAGGTGGTATTTTAATTTCACCATTACCAGGTGCAACTGCACTCAAACCAGGCTCTGCTACACGTCCATTGTTTGGTGTGCAACCTGCTTTAGTTGATGGTGAAGGTAACGAGTTAGAGGGTGCAGCAGAAGGGAATCTTGTGATTAAAGATTCTTGGCCAGGTCAAATGCGTACGATTTGGGGTGACCCGCAGCGTTTTATCGAAGCTTATTTCTCAACTTTTAAAAACTGCTATTTCACAGGAGATGGTGCACGCCGTGATGCTGATGGCTATTACTGGATTACTGGACGTGTAGATGATGTGCTCAATGTTTCAGGACACCGTTTGGGAACAGCAGAAATTGAAAGTGCGCTAGTTGCGCATGAGGCAGTCGCTGAAGCGGCGGTCGTTGGTATGCCACATGATATTAAAGGACAAGGAATTTGTACTTTTGTCACTTTGCAGGCTGATGTTGCAGAATCAGAAGAACTTCGTAAAGAGCTCGTGGATTGGGTGCGTAAAGTACTTGGTCCTGTGGCGACACCAGATGCTTTGCATTGGGCACCTGCTTTACCCAAAACACGCTCAGGTAAGATCATGCGTCGTATCTTGCGTAAGATCGCGGCAAATGAGTTAGATAGCTTAGGAGATACTTCAACATTGGCTGAGCCAGCAGTGGTGGAAAACCTGATTGCAACGGTTTATCCAAATCGTTGAATTTAAAATATCTGGAAAGAGCGTTCATCTGAACGCTCTTTTTTATTTTCGTGCTTTCTGATTGTTCAGGAAATCAGAGGTATTTTGTACTTTTGCAAAAACATTTAGAGCTGATAAAAACGCTGACTGTACATCCGATGCTTTGACGATGGAGTCTTTATATTCTAGATCACGAGTTGCTGTAGCATCGGCAATTAATATTGGTTGATAGCCAAGCTCGCATGCGGCACGTGTACCTGAATCTATACACATATGCGTCATCATGCCTGTAATCACGAGTTGTTCGATCTGAAGCTTTTGAAGCACTGATTGAAGATTTGTTTCTAAGAAACTATTCGGAAAATGCTTTTGCACAACGAGTGATGAGTCGCTAAGTAGGAGTTTAGGATGTAATTCAACACCCAGCGTATTTTCAAGGAAAAAGCCCGCAGATGCAGTGTTGATATGTTGAATATAAATAATCGGTAAATTGTTTTGATTAAAGTAATGTTCTAATTGATTAATTTTTTCTAAAGCATGCTCTGGATTCACTAATTCCATTTTGCCATCTTTAAAATAATCATTTTGAACGTCGATAATGAGTAGTGCTTGTTTCATTTTAAATGTCCCAATAGGAGATAAAACAAGCTTAGGGAGATGATGAAAAATCAGCTATAGTCTGATGAAAGCTTTGAATCCTATTTTCTTTCGTAATGAAAAATGAATATTGAACTTGATCCAATTGATTTAAAAATTATTGCGTTACTCAAACACGATTCACGTCTGACTCATAAGCAGATCGGGCAACACGTGCATCGTACAGGGCAAACTGTAGGTGCTCGAATCGCACAACTGATGGATGCGGGTATTATTAAGAATTACACCATCACGATAGGTTATGAATATAAACAATTCATTCAACTGTTCTTAAATGAGCAACAGGCTTTTACAGAGATTGAGCAACTGGTCAAGCAATATCCGCAGATAGATGAATGTTTTAAAACCTTAGGAAATGGCTGCTATATGATTGTGAGTCATTTTAATCCATCCGAATTCAATCAGTTTATAGAGAAATTATCGCAGTGGAGTCGCTATTCAGTTGAAACTGTGATGCGAGAAATAGAGCTTCACTAAAATAAAAATCCCCAAGCCGAGTCTTGAGGAAAAGGTTTTTTACTCTTTCTTTTTCTTCTTATATCACAGTGTATTAAGCTGATTTGGCAGGTACTTGCAAGTGTTGTAATTGTTGCTGTTCGATTTGTCGAACCAAAGGTAGAACGTTTTCACCGAAATACTCAACCTCTTCAATGAAATGCAGAAAGCCAGACAGGATGAGATCAACGCCTACGCTTTTTAAATCCACGATTCGTTCAGCTATCTGCTGTGGTGTACCGATCAAGTTAGTTTTAAAACCATCGTTGTATTGCACGAGATCATCAAAGGTTGATTTAGCCCAATTTCCTTCTTGTTCTGGTGCTGCTGCACCTGCTTCACGCGTTGCATCACCAAATGCATTGACTGCTTCGACATTTGCCTTAGAGATGATTTCATTCAGCACGGCTTGAGCTTCTTGCTCCGTATCTCGTGCGATAATAAAAGCATTCACTCCGATTTTCACATGGCGATTTTCGAGTTTTGCTTTGGCACGGACATCATCAATCTGTTTCTTAATCTCTGCAACGCTATTCCCATTGGTAAAATACCAATCAGAAACACGAGCTGCCATGTCTCGTGCGGCGCATGAACTACCACCTTGAAAGACTTCGATATAGGGTTTCTGTGCTGGCTTTGGTTTTAGCGTATAGTTTTGAAATTGGTAATATTTACCTTCAAAACTATAATTATCTGTAGTCCAAATGCCTTTAAGGGTACGAATAAACTCTTCAGAACGAACATATCGTTCATCATGCTCAGGCCAAGGCTCTCCGATTGCATCAAATTCTCCACGGAACCATCCACTGACCACATTAATGGCAATACGACCTTGAGTTAAATAATCAATCGTTGCCAATTGCTTTGCTGCAAGTGCTGGTTTCCACGGCCCTGGCAAAATGGCCGCAATCACTTTGAGTTTCTCTGTTTTTGCCAACAAAGCATGACTAAAGCTCACCGATTCATGCTGATTTTCTGCACCATAGCCCGCGGTAAAACGGATTTGAGTGAGTGCATATTCGAAACCATTTTTTTCTGCTGTTTGCGCCAAACGAATGTTGTAGTCATAACTCCAGTCAGTACGTTGTTCAATTGTACTGACCACTAAACCACCACTCACATTTGGAACCCAATATGCAAACTTAATTTCTGATGATTGTAAGGGCATAGATTTTCCTCCCTCAGGTCGCTTATGCAACCTGAGTTAAATTTTTATTAGATTTCTGATGTAAACGTGATTCCGCAGCATCCAAATCTGGGACAGCGGCTGAAGGGAGAACTTCGGCTTGTTCAATTTGTTTATTAATGCCGAGATTCTGATTGGCCTGTTCAGTTTTTGCTTTGATAACTTCGGCACGTTTGCCTTTGGCGGGTGCCCATTCCAAAATAGGCAGAGCTCGTGCTACAGCCAAGGTGACACGATCCGCCAATTGTTCACTTTTAACAGTATATTCTGGGGTAAAGTCGCGATCTGTTGCATAAACCCCGATAGGTAAGGTTTGTGCTTGGAAAAAGCTAAATAACGGGCGTAATTGATGTTCTAGTACCAAAGCATGGCGGTCGCTTCCTCCTGATGCAGCCAACAAAACAGGTACATCAACTAAAGCGGTTTGCTCTACGAAATCAAAAAAGTGTTTAAACAACCCTGTAAATGAAGCACGGTAAACAGGTGTTCCCACGATCAATGCATCGGCAGCTTCAACTGCAGCTAAATCATCTTGGACACGTTGTGGTAACTGATTTCGATAGATGGCGCCTCCTAATAAGGGACCAATCTCACTGAGTTTAATAAAATGCACATGGATCTGAGTTGCCTCCGCAAGTTCATCCAAAATTGCTTGTACCAAGCTTTCTGTTTTTGATGGGCTATTTAAGCCACCTGAGACCGCAACAATATTTAAGGGAGTAGAAAGGTTATTTTGATGTGACATGGATAAACGCCTAAATCAGCAATAAGGAATTGCTATTTATTTATCTATAGCTCCTGTCGACTGTAAAATAAGGAAATGCTGCAAGCTTATCTTTTTTAAATATAAGTTGAAAAATCACGTTTTGAAGCAAATTAAATGAATTTAATGCTCTGTTTCTATTCGCTATTTCGGTATAGTAGTTTGGGAATGATCTAGGTTGTGTGAGTTATATCATTATCTGATTTATTTTTCATATTTGCGAAATAAATAAGTTTTGATGCTCTTACAACAGTTTATTTCAAAAATAGGCTAAGATAGATTAGATTTGAATAAACACCGTACAGTGACGTACTTGCAGATTGCGTAAAGCGCTTATGAATATTTTAATTGTAGACGACCATCCGTTATTTAGACACGCTTTGATTCAAGCGGTTCGTTATAGCATTCCGCAGGCACAAATTCAGGAAACTGCGGATGTTGATGAATTTTATGAACGCTTAGAACATGGTGCAGAGCCAGATTTAGTTTTGTTGGATTTAAATCTACCAGGTGCCTCTGGTTTTTCTGCGTTGGTATATGTGAGAGCGCAATATCCTGCAATTCCAATCATTGTTGTTTCTGCACATGAAGAAACCTCCATCATTCAGCGTGCGATTGCACATGGTGCGATGGGTTATATTCCAAAATCATCTCATCCAAGTCATATTGGTGAAGCTATTAAACATGTTTTGGAAGGTGAGATTTGGTTACCTCCAAATCTACCGACACATTCAGGTTTTGATCCTCGAGCTGCCGATGAAACGGCTTTGGCAGAACGTTTACAATCACTCACACCACAACAGTTCCGTGTGCTGATGATGGTTGCTGAAGGCTTGTTAAATAAACAAATTGCTTATGAGCTAGATGTATCAGAAGCGACAATTAAAGCGCATGTGACAGCAATTTTCCGCAAATTAGGCGTACAAAACCGTACGCAGGCAGTACTTGCGATTAGTGCATTAAATATCGAAGATAAAAAGATGTAATTAACAAGTTGAATAACTCATTCGGTTATTCAAATGTTTAAAGACAATAAAAAACCCAGTTCATATGAACTGGGTTTTTTATGCATAGATGCTTAATTAGAACATCTATGACTGCATTAGAAGCGTACTTTAGCGTTTAAGCCTACAGTTTGCATATCAGCTGCATTAACACCATTAGCATTTAAGTAGCTTGCACCAACAGCGATCGCTGGAGTGATGAAGTAATTTACGTTCACGCCCCAAGCTGAGTCTGGTGAACCAGCAAAGCTAGATTCAGCGTAAGAAACACCAGCGCTAAGTTGAGAGTTTAAGTACAAATCAGTTTTTAACTCGTATGCAGTGTCTTCACCATAAACGAGACCAGTTTCAAAACCGATTGACATTGGAGTACCATCGATCGCACCCACGTATTTAGTACGAGCAGTGATTGCATCTTGGTCATCAGCGATAGTCGCTGTTTCACCAACTGCTTTAGCAAAACCACTATTTAAGATTTTGAAAGTATCCAAAGATGTTTGTTCAACAACGTTTGTATAACCTACAGCAACAAGGAAGTTTGGAGCGATTACCGAACCAAATTCAACCGCCCAACGCTGACCACGGTCATCAGTCTCACCATATTTACCATCATTATCAGTCGCGCTATAGCTTAAGCTTGCATATGCTGGTGTATATGGAGTTGGTACATAAGCTTCAGCTTTAACACCTACGTTTTGAGATTTAGTATCATCTAAATTAGCAAAGTTATAACCAAGAGATACGTTAGAAGCTTGATTAACAAAAGCTGCTTCAGCTAAAGGACCTTTAGAAGCATCTACATTTTTTAAGTAATAAGTTGCTTGTCCGCCAACAGTGTAATTATTAAAATCTCTGTTATCTCCGTTAGAATCTAGAGCTTCAGACTGACCTTGTATTTCGAATTGGTAAGCGTGAGCACCGGTCATGGCTAATACTAAAGCAGTGGCTAAACCGAGTTTTTTCATAATAATTTCCAGCTTTAACAGTAGTGAATAAAGTTGAGTCATTGTATTGTAACAAAATATGATGTCAATGTAATAAATCTGAGAACCCGATAAACGATCATAATGCACTCAGGTTGTGATCAAAATACATACAACTGTGTGTGGTGCTGTCAACCGATATTGAAGTTTATATCTTACAAATAGATAGATTCAAAATAGTGAATCGAAACACATATTATTTGGAGTTCATAATTTACTATTTTGATTGATAAATACGATTGTATTAATCTAATTTATCAATTACTGGTTTCTTAAAACTGTCATAATTGGCTGGAAAAATTGTGTTCAAAATCTATTTTTTTTACAAATTGGAATGATAAATCATATTTTTTAACAGTAGTTCGGGTCAAGGTTTGCTATTTAATTGAACAGTGTTGTTTTTTAATTCCAAAAAACGATCAAAAAAAGAATCTTGATCTATTTAATCGACTTTACATTTGGAGACTTAGTTCACATAATTGCGCCCAAGAGATATTTGTTTAGCATTCTATCTCATAACATTTTCTTGAGTATTCGATGTTTAAAAGCATCTGATTTTACTAGCTCGGCTTTCCCCAAGGCTGAGCTTTTTTTTTATCAATTTTTTAGTGTAGGAAATTTGATTTATAAGTTGTTCAAATAAAAAATTATTTATAAATCTATGAAATAGCTGTTCGATCGACTGTTTTGATCAGCTTCAGACATCATGTTGTAAGACAAAGTATGACAATATTAAAAAAACCACATGCAGTTAGTTTTAAAAAAATAATATCAAAATAGCACGATCTCAATGACTGATATTCAAGATGTTGAAAGTGTTTCGATTGCATTTGGCATAACTTTATATTGATAATGAATCACATATATCACATGGTTAATAACTAGATTATCTGGGATATATTATTTTTCCGTGGTGTTTATATTCTGCTTTAGTTTTTGGTTTTGATGGTTTTTTAATAAATTAATAATAAAAAAAGACCCAACCCTATGAGGTGGGTTGGGTATGAGAAGAAGGATGTTTGATCATTGGGAGAAACATCCTTGAGGAATTTGTATCAAATTGCTTAATTTCTTATCTAAATTGATTGTGTCTCTTTTTACTTAATTAGGGAAATTGATAATATTTATCTTGAGAATTTGTTTTTTCGATTATTTGTTTTTTTAATTAAATCAATAGCTTAAAATTTTATGCTGTATCAAATGATAAAGAGACTATTCATTTTTTATAAATACTTGTAAATACACCAGAGTATTGTTAAAACTAAACTAGTTTAATTATTTTAAAGTGTTATTTTAATAAAATGAAATTTAAAAAGTTGCATATTATTCTTTGATTATAAAAGTCTCAAAATTAATTGGAATCATATCAGCGCAATTTAAAAATTAAGGTAAGATTAATATTCTCAAGAAATCAAATAGGATGAGTTTTTGAAAAGAGTAGGATGTCTTCATGGAACGTAGTTTGAAACGTGTTAAATTACGTTCAGAGCAGATTAGCCTTCGTCTATTTTCTTGCATGGTCGTGATTATTTTTTCGATCTTATACATTTCTATTCCATTAATAATTCATAGTTATCAAGATTATATAAAAACTCAACAAGTATTATCAGAAATCACAAGTTTGCGTGCCTTAGTAAAAACAGCCAATAAGATTTCAAGAGAGCGAGCGCCTGCCAATAAGCTCATGTCGAGTACGCCTGATGAGCTTCAGCAACATCAAAAGGAGTTGAAAGAATTTAGACTGGTTGTTGATCAGCAAATTGATGAGGCGATTACAACACTTCATCAAGCAGGTTTTAACTCTATCGCGACGGCTTTAAATTCTGATTTAAAAACTCAATTAGCACAGTCACGAAAAGTCGTTGATGACTATGCTCTGATCCCTCCAAAACAACGTAATGCAGCAGAATTAGATCATGCGATAGCTTCCATGTTCGCTGCATGGGATAAGACACGTGAATATCTGAGTGCTTTGATGCTAGAAGCAAAAAGTAAAGACAGTAAGATGTCAAATTACTTTATTTCGATTGTTGTTTTAACGGATATGCGTGATCAAGCGGGCCGCGTAGCATCTAATATCATGGCACCTGTGACGTTTAAGGAAACGATATCAGATATTAATCGTGCTCGATCATTACAAACTCAACATCAAGCCAGATATCTATGGTCATTGGTCGATACGATTCAGCCTGAACAAACCAAAACTACAGAATATTATCGTTTACATCGACGTGTAAAAACGGAGTTTCTTGATCAGGGATTACCACTGATCTCAAGATTATTAGATGAGAGTGCAAAGAAACAAACTTATTCACTTACAGGGATGCAACTCACGGAGCAAATTGTAGATAAATTTATTACGGTGATGGATCTACAAAATTATATTTTGGATAGCAGTATCCAAGTAGCGTATGAGCAGAATAGAAAAGCAAAACAACAACTGATTTTTACATTGTGTATGACCAGTGTTTCATTGCTGACAGCTCTATTTATTATGATTTATACCAAGCGAAAGGTATTTATGCCTTTAATTAGGGCTCGCCAAATGATCTTACGCTTATCTAACACGTCCTATGAAGACCTGCATACGAAAGCATCAAAACAGGAATTTGCTTCATTATTCGAAGCGATCGATCGTTTAAAAGCGATGTTAAAACAACGAGACATGATGGAGTCTCAGTTGAAGAAAATTGCGAACTCCGATGTGCTGACTGGTGTAGCGAATCGCTTAGCTTTGGATGAATACATTCGGGTTTTGGAAAGTCGCCCAAATGCCTTTTCTAAAACAGGTGTGATCGTGATTGATATTGATAACTTTAAGTTGGTCAATGATCAGTATGGTCATATTGTGGGTGATCAGGTGATTACAATGATCGCGGATCAATTGAAGCATAACGTAAGGGCATCTGATCTGATTGTGCGTTATGGTGGTGATGAATTTTTAGTGGTCATTGAAAATATTCAGTTAGATGCAGCTAAGCATATTGCGGAAAGTATTCGTACTGAAATCGCCAGTCAGTCTATAGAGGTTTCGAGTTTAGGTGAATCCATCCAAGTATCGGTAAGTATTGGAGTTGCTGTCGGAGCAGAAAGCTGGCTTGAACTGCTAGAAAATGCGGATCAATCGATGTTAAGAGCGAAGGCTAAAGGGAAGAATATAGTTGAGACTTGATTCGCTCAATTATTGAATTATTATAAAATTTTATATTTAAAGCATTACGATCTGATGGACATATTAGAGAAAGAAAAAAGATTAACAGAATTATTAGAACAAAATTTTCAAAATAATAAAGTCGGAACAGCAATTGCGATTACTGGACCTTGGGGTGTGGGAAAAACTTTCTTCTGGAAAAGATGTATAGATGAATATAATTTTAAAAAGAAGTATGTCTATATCTCTTTATTTGGTCTTGAGTCACTGAGTGATTTAAAAACGCATATTTATAGCAATATTGAGAATAACCACTCAACGTTAGAGATTCCTCGATGGATTCGGGGTTTGCCATCGATTCTAAAAGATACTAGAGTTTCACAATTCGGTTTAAGCGCTTCTACTAAAATTTTTGATAGCCTCATGTTTAATCAGGTCAAAGATGCAATTATTTGTTTTGATGACTTTGAGCGTATGTCTAATAAACTTGATATTAAAGATGTCATGGGGCTAGCCAACTATTTAAAATTAGAAAAGAATTGTCAGGTCATATTGATTTTAGATGAAGATAAAGCTGAAGGTGACAATAAGAAAAAGTATGCGGACTATAAAGAAAAGTTAATCGATGAAACGATTGTTATCAATTCTGTTGAGCCTTTGATAAGGGAAAATGCGGAAGATATTGATGAAGCATTAGTTAACCTGATGATTGATTTTGCTGATAAGTTAGATATACATAATTTTCGATTTTTTCAAAAAGTAATTAAGTTGTATCGTGATTTTAGAAAGTCTTTACCAGAAGTAGTTGCTGACTCAACGAAAGAAATTATTTTGGTTCGTATCCTTCAAGGTTATTTAATTCATGATTTCAGTCAGTTAGAGTATAGATGGGAGGACTGCCAATATTTTACAGATCAGAAAAGAGAAAATTGGTCATATAGAAAAAAGCAAACTTATGAAGGTTTGCAAAAAGTATCTTATTCATTCAATCGTGAGGATGAATGGTTAATTCAATTTAAAAAGTGGTTTGAGCAACGAGATAATATTAATTTTAATGAATTAAGTAGGTTAGCTAATGCTGCATTGATTTCAGAGGAAAATCAAAATATTAAGAATAGGATGTGGGAGATTTTTGAAAAACGGCATGATTTGAAGTTGGAAGAACAGGACTTAGAGTACATTGCTTCATTCAATGAAAAATGTGCAGCTGTTGAAAGCTTTAGGGTAATCCTCCCATAAATAACTGAATTTAAAAGTAGAGGTTAAGCAGCCATCAAAGGTGGTTTGCCTCCGTTAGCTTGATGTGGTCGTTCATGATTGTAGTGCCACAACCACTGTGTTGCATAATCTTGTACTTGCTCCAATGTATCGAACAAATGTTTGCTCACCCAACTATAACGCATTGTACGATTGTATCGTTCGATATAAGCATTTTGTTGTGGCTTGCCTGGTTGAATATATTCAATACGGATACCATGCTCAGCTGCCCAACGTACGAATTCGTGGCTGATAAATTCAGGTCCTGAGTAGCATTGCTACGCAAGGCAGCGAATCACAAGCGGTTTGTCTCTCCATTCGAGCAATTGGTTAAGTGTACGAATGACGCGCAGTGCAGGCAGTGAAAAACCTGCTTCAATCACTAAACCCTCACGTCGATAGTCGTCAATTACGTTAAGCAAACGGTAACTTCGTCCATCACTTAACTGATCATGCATAAAATCCAATGACCATACTTGATTTGGATGAGTTGGTTCCTTCAATGGTTCAGGTACATGTCGTTTTAATCGTCTTCTTGGTTTGATCCGCAGATTCAATGCCAGCTCACAGTAAATACGGTAAACACGCTTATGATTCCAACCACACTTCTCAACATGGCGTAGATAAGAGAAGCATAGCCCGAAGCCCCAATCTGTATTTTCTTCGGTGAGTTCAATCAATTGTTCTGCAATCAGTGCATTGTCATCGTTCAATTTGGACTGATAACGGTAGCAGGTTTCACTGATACTAAATGCACGGCAGGCCAAACGAATACTGACGGCATGATCACCAACGGCTTGTTGTGCCATCTGACGACGACAAGATGGCTTTACCACTTTTTTGACATGGCTTCCTGAATGATTTCAGCTTTAAGCCGCTCTTCAGCATACATCTTTTTTAGCTTGGCATTTTCGGCTTCTAGTTCTTTCAATCGAGTAATTAATGAGGCATCCATGCCGCCATATTTAGCCCGCCATTTGTAAAAAGTCGCATTACTCATACCATGTTCACGGCAAAGGGTGGCAACAGGCGTGCCAGACTCCGCTTGTTTCAAAATAGACATAATCTGACTGTCAGTAAATTTAGATGTTTTCATGCAGAATCTCCTGCTTTGATCTTAAGAGAAAATTCTACTTTTACATCCTTTTATTTTTAGGGGGGATTACCTATTGACTCCGACCTAAAATCTGCAATCTCACGTGCGAAAAAAGAGCGGCAATTACGGGGGAATGAAAATAATATTTTTTATACCTATATTGATGATTTAGCTATAGGTCATGTTGAAGAAAAATATTTAAAAAATATTTTATCTCACTTTTTACGCTATGGTAATTTTGAGAGTGACAATGATAAAGATCAATTACGAACATTTCCATTAGATGAATGGTTTAAGTATTTGACAGAAGAAATTTATCAGGAATCTTTCTTTGTAGAGGAAAATGATAGCTTGATACAGTATTTAAAAAGGTTATATTTAATTCCAGTAGAAGATGATTTTATACGCTCAATAGTTGTAAGTGTTTTAGAAAAAATTGGTGAGGAATCCGAATTTAAAAAAAGGTATATGCAGGATATTATTGAGAATCATTTGCTGGAAAAGCTTAATAATTTTAGATGATTGATTATCCATTACTTCTAACCTCAATTTAGAGAATGAGGTTAGAAGAATGAGAGCTAGAACATTACTTCAACATCGGTTTTAAGAAACGTCCTGTATGTGAAATATCAACTTCAGCAACTTGCTCAGGCGTGCCTTCAGCGATAATTTGACCACCACCAGAACCACCTTCAGGGCCAAGATCAATCACCCAATCGGCAGTTTTGATCACATCTAAATTATGCTCAATCACCACAATGGTATTACCCTTATTACGTAGCTCATGCAAGATATCGAGTAACTTGGCAATATCATGGAAATGTAAACCTGTGGTTGGCTCATCTAGGATATATAAGGTTTTACCCGTATCACGTTTTGCTAACTCACGCGCTAATTTCACGCGTTGGGCCTCACCACCTGAAAGGGTTGTTGCTGCCTGTCCCAAACGAATATAACCCAGTCCTACTTGAGTCAGTGTTTCTAGACGACGATGAATCACAGGAATTGCACTAAAGAATTCGGCTGCATCTTCTACCGTCATTTCTAACACATCAGAAATATTCTTACCTTTATAGCCTACTTCCAGTGTTTCACGATTATAACGCTTGCCATGACAGGCATCACAAGGCACATACATATCAGGCAGGAAATGCATCGCGACCTTGATCATGCCATCGCCTTCACATGCCTCACAGCGCCCGCCTTTTACGTTAAACGAGAAACGACCTGCGCTATAACCACGTGCTTTTGCTTCAGGGGTTTGTGCAAATAACTCACGAATTGGGGTAAATAACCCTGTATAAGTTGCAGGATTCGAACGTGGCGTACGACCAATTGGACTTTGGTCAATATCGACCACTTTATCCAAGTGTTGTAAACCATCAATTGAATCAAACTTTTCTGCGGTAAGAGTGGTTGCACCATTGAGTTGAGTGGCTGCTAAAGGTAATAAAGTGCGGTTAATTAAGGTTGATTTTCCTGAACCTGAAACGCCGGTGACACAGGTCATAATGCCTAAAGGAATGGTTAAATCGACATTTCTAAGATTATGTCCGCTTGCGCCTGAAAGCTTAATCACTTCATCAGGACGTGGTGATTGGGTACGTTGTTTTGGCACTGCAATTTTTAATTTGCCTGAAAGATATTGACCTGTAAGCGAATCGGCATGGTTCGCCAATTCGTCATAAGTTCCTTCAGCAATGATCGCACCACCGTGAATCCCTGCACCTGGTCCGATATCAATGATATGGTCCGCAGCACGAATCGCATCTTCATCATGCTCAACGACGAGCACGGTGTTGCCCAAATCACGTAAACGAATGAGCGTTTGTAATAAGCGATCATTATCACGTTGGTGTAGACCAATCGATGGTTCATCAAGCACATACATCACACCCATCAAGCCTGCACCGATTTGCGAAGCGAGACGAATACGCTGTGCCTCACCCCCTGAAAGGGTTTCAGCCGAACGTGCTAGGCTTAAATAATTGAGTCCAACACTCACCAAAAAGTGTAAACGTTCACGAATTTCTTTAAAAATTTTATCGGCGATTTCGCCTTTAGCACCCTCGAGATTGAGGTCTTGATAATAACTTTCTGCATCACCAATCGACATCTTGGTGATTTCAGCAATGGTTTTGTCTTTAACACGAACATGACGCGAGATTTCATTGAGACGAGAACCACCACACGCATCACAAGCAGCATTAGATAAGTATTGGGCTAAGTCATCTCGGACATAATTCGATTCCGTTTCACGATAGCGACGTTCCAAATGTGGCAAGATTCCTTCAAAAGGTTGCACACGATTATGTTTACGACCACGTTCATCAATATAACTGAGGTCGATTTTTTCTTTGCCTGTACCTTGTAAGAATTTCTTTTGTGTCTCTTTATCCAGTTGATTCCACGGGGTATCGAGTGGAATATCAAAATGATCTGCGACTTTTTGAAGCATCGTATAGTAATACGGACGCTGTCTGTCCCAACCACGAATTGCACCTTGGCTGATCGATACTTCTGGGTTTGGAATAAGTTTGTCGGCGCTGAAATGACTACGCGTCCCTAAACCATCGCAGACAGGGCAAGCACCAAAAGGATTGTTAAATGAGAACAAACGAGGCTCGAGTTCAGCAACCGCACGGTCACATTCAGGACAAGAGTGTTTCGCTGAAAAGACACGTTCAGGGTGTTCACCATTCAGCCACGATAAAATTGCAATATCGCCACCTAAACGTAAGGCAGTTTCAAAGGATTCAGCAATTCGATTGCCAAGATCATCGCGGACTTTGAAACGGTCGACGACGACTTCGATGGTATGTTTTTTCTTTTTGTCTAATTCAGGTGGGGTATCAATATCAATAATTTCGCCATCGACACGCGCACGCACAAAGCCTTGGCTTTGTAATTGTTCAAATAAGTTACTGTATTCGCCTTTGCGCTCACGGACCACAGGTGCCAGCAACATCAGTGCCGTACCTTCTTCAAGCGATTTTACTGCATCGACCATTTCCGAAACGGTTTGTGCGACCATCGGTAAGTCATGTTCTGGACAATAGGGTGTACCCACACGCGCATAGAGCAGTCGTAAATAGTCATAAATTTCGGTAATTGTTCCAACTGTTGAACGCGGGTTATGGCTCGTTGATTTTTGCTCGATCGCGATCGCAGGGGATAAACCTTCGATTGAATCAACTTCAGGTTTTTCCATTTGCGAAAGGAATTGTCGTGCATAAGCCGAAAGTGATTCAACATAACGGCGCTGACCCTCAGCATATAAGGTATCAAATGCCAACGATGATTTCCCTGAACCTGAAAGCCCTGTGATCACCACAAATTTGTCACGTGGAATATCGAGTGACACATTCTTTAAATTATGGGTACGTGCGCCTCGAATACGGATATGACTTTGGCTCATGAAAACATCTCAATAATATGCAATAGAAGATCAAAAGACGTTGAACATTGATGGGGTGCATCATCAATTATTTAATTTGAATGTCTTGAGAGAAAGTTCAGTACCAATCAATTTAAAATAATTGCAGAGCAGCATCGTGCTGTTTAACAGGTCTTATATGATAGCGCCTTAAAATTGTTCAAGTGGTATAAAAATATTTAAAACGACAAATTGTGACGGTCAGACCACTTTTTCAAACATAATCAGTCTCAAACCGAGTTGTATTTTTATCATTCCTTTTCTCATTTTACTACTGTAAAGCTGTTGCTAAATAAAAAATACATAACTTTACTAGACGACTGGTCTAATATTTATTTATAGTGTGAACATGAAACGATCAATGAAAAGTGAAGCAACCCGAAAACACATCTTGGATACCAGTTTTGAATTGGTATTGCATAAAGGTTTTGTTGGGGTTGGCTTACAAGAAATTTTGAAAGCCTGTGACGTACCCAAAGGTTCGTTCTATCACTATTTTGCGTCTAAAGAGGCCTTTGGTTGTGCTTTATTAGAGCAGTACATGGCTGACTATAAAGTACGTGTCGAACAGCTGTGGCAGCACACTGAACAAAGTGCTTATGCACGTTTGATGGCGTTGTGGCAGGCGTGGATTGACGATCCAATTTACGGTAGTTGGGCAGAAAACTGCTTAATTGTGAAACTCGCGGCTGAAGTCTCTGATTTATCAGAAGACATGCGACAAATTTTGAATTTAGGTGTGCATCGACTCACGCAACGCATAGCGCTGCTATTACAAGAAGGGCAGCAGCAAGGTTCGATTCCAACACATCTTGACCCATTTAAAACAGCTCAAGTGTTGTATCAGCTTTGGTTGGGTGCGGCTTTGATGACCAAATTGGCACAAGACAAAGCTCCATTGCATCTCGCTTTTGATACTACGAAACAGCTGTTACAACCGATACAGGAATAAATCATGCAAAGTGTTATCCACTACCAATTTGGCGAACCCGTAGATGTTTTAGAAGTAGCGGATATGCCTCAACCAGAGCCTAAAGCAGGTGAAGTGCGTATCAAGACCATTATGTCTCCAATCCATAATCATGATGTATGGACGGTGAGGGGGAGTTATGGCTATAAGCCAACTTTACCTGCAATTGGTGGTAGTGAAGCGGTAGGTATCGTCGATGCTGTAGGTGAAGGTGTCGATGAAAGTAAATTAGGGCAACGGGTTGCAGTCGCTGGGGTACATGGCAGTTGGGCAGAATATTTTATTGCTCCTGCGCAAAGCATCATTCCTTTAAATGATGCGATTGATGATGAAACAGCAGCTCAATTGATTGGTATGCCGATTAGTGCATTGATGTTATTGGACTTTGTAAATGTTCAAGCAGGTCAATGGCTGATTCAGAACACAGCGAATGGTGCGGTGGGGAAAACCGTTGCCATGATTGCTCAAGCGCGTGGTTTGCAAGTGATTAATCTCGTGCGTCGTACTGATGCGATTGCTGAAATGCAGGCTTTAGGTATTCAACACGTAGTTGCGACTGATCAGGCGGATTGGAAGCAACAAGTGAAAGCCATTCATGCTGATCAGCCATTAATTGCAGGTGTGGATTCAATTGGTGGAGCGGCGAGTGGTGAAATGCTGAATCTACTAAGTGAAAATAGCTTATTAGTTTCATTTGGCAGCATGACGGGTGAAACCATGCAGATTTCATCGGGTGATTTGATTTTTAAACAGGCCACAGTGAAAGGCTTTTGGGCAAGTATAGTCAATAAAGAAATGCCAGCAGAGCGTAAAAAAGCGTTATTTGTCGAGCTACTTACACTTGCGACCCAGAAAAAACTGGTTCTACCTGTAGAAGGCATTTTCAGTTTTGATGACATTAAAACTGCTGTACTGAAAGCGACTCAGGGAGCACGTCAGGGTAAAGTGTTGTTAAAAGCTTAATTTTGAAAATTGCATGACCAGTCGTGAGGCTGGTCTACTGATATTGAGTCATACAATAAAAAGGAAAATGAGATGATCGGACAACTGCTCGTAGGATTAATTGCTGTCTTGCATGTTTATATCTTGGTATTGGAAATGTTTTTATGGGATAAACCAGCAGGTTTAAAAGCATTTGCGAATACACCTGAAAAAGCCCAGCTCACCAAAGTTTTAGCGCAAAACCAAGGTCTTTATAATGGTTTTCTTGCAGCAGGCTTATTCTGGTCGTTAATTGCACCTGAAACCTATGCTGTGGCTTTGGCGAATTTCTTTTTAGGTTGTGTATTGATTGCAGGTATTTATGGTGGTTTGACGGCGAGCAAAAAAATTATTTATATCCAATCTGTACCCGCATTGATAGCCTTAATTGCCGTTAACTTTTTTTAAGTAATAAAGGTATTCACTCGATCTGATTTATGTTTTAATGCAGCCAGTTTGAGATGAGCCTCATACAGTATATCGGACGATACGATATACGACTAAGCCCCTTTATGGGGCTTTTTTATGTCTAAAAGAATGTCATGTTTAATTATTTATGGGATTAAGCGTGATCTAACCCTAACCATTGGCGTTGCTGATAAGCGCTATCCCAAAATAACCACTCCAGCTTTGCACCCATCGTATATGCTGCGTGCATTTTTGCTAAAGTATCTTCATCGCAACGCGCTGCTACTTTATCAATCGTTGCAATCACATTGTTTACCGCTGTATTAAATTCTTCACCTGCATAGGTATCAATCCATGCTTGGTAACGGTTATTGTCAGCAGATTGGTGAATAATTGATTTCCCGACTTCTGCATAAATCCAAAAACATGGAAGCAATGCCGCTAAAATCACAGGATAACTCTCTGACCAAGCTGTAGCCGTTAGAAAAGATGTGTAGTGATGACAGGCAAGGGTGAGCGGGGTATTTTCAAACTCAGTTTTGCTGATGGAAAACTCTTGCATGAAATCACTGTGCAGACTACGTTCAACGATGATTGCAATTTTTGCAGCTTCAGAAAATTGAATCACATCATCCGCTTCATAAGCTTTAGCAGCAGCAACTGCAAGCGCACGACCATAAGCCAATAGATAGTGCGCATCTTGAATCACATAATGACAAAAGACTTGAGGGTCCAATGTTCCTGCTGCAAGTTCTTGGTTGAATGGAAGTGCGAGGATTTTTTGATAAAGGTCGATGTTGCGCTGCCAGACATCCTGAGAAAAAGTCATAAATTGAACCTGTAAAAACAATAAGTCTAAGATTTTATTCAAACTATATCAGAACTTAGCTTTGATCGTATTTGATCTCAAAATAAGTCCAACAATCTTTTCTGTCTTTCGGTCAAAACTCGCCTACAATAGTCACATTTTTCTACCCAAACGATTTCGAATAAAAGGTTGCTCATGAAGCATTTTCGTTTCTCAATTTTCTTTACAGTAGTGTGTTTAGCACTATCTGCTTACTGGGGCTATACGCATGGTCCAGAAGCAGGTATTGCAACAATGCTGAAAGCATTAACTATTACTGCTATTTTGGCAGTGATGGAAGTCTCTCTCTCTTTTGATAACGCCGTGGTCAACGCATCAGTACTCCGTAATTGGGATCATTTCTGGAAAATGATCTTTTTAACGGTGGGTATTTTAATTGCCGTATTTGGTATGCGCTTGGTTTTCCCTGTCGTGATTGTTGCTGTCACAGCAGATATGGGCATGATGGAAGTCGTAAAATTGGCACTTAACGATCCGAAGTCTTATTCAGCTCGTTTGATGGAACATCATGCAGAAATTGCAGCCTTTGGTGGTACTTTCTTATTGATGGTGTTCTTGAATTTCTTCTTCGATGATGAAAAGGAAACTCATTGGTTCCGTTGGATCGAATCTAAACTCTCACATCTTGCAAGTGTTCCTGCGATGTCTGTTTTCATTGCTTTGGTTGCGATGTTAATCATGGCGGCGAATGTTGAGGAAAGCAAACGTCTGGTAGTGACGATGGCTGGAATCTGGGGGATTGTGGTTTATATCGGTGTGCAAGTTCTCAGTCATTTATTGGGTGGTGAACCTGAAATTGATGAACACGGTAATGCCGTAATGCATGATGGCAATGGGGCTGCATCAGGTGTTGTCAAAGCAGGTTTTGGTGGTTTCTTATATCTTGAAGTCCTAGATGCATCGTTCAGTTTTGATGGTGTTATTGGCGCATTTGCGATTACCAGTGATGTTGTGATCATTATGTTGGGTCTTGCGATTGGTGCGATCTTCGTCCGTTCGATGACGATCTATCTGGTTGAGAAAGGCACTTTAGATGCTTACATCTTCCTTGAACATGGTGCGCACTATGCGATTGGTGCATTGGCATTCATTATGATTGCTAGTGGTACAGGTTTACATGTACCTGAAGTGGTGACTGGTTTGATTGGTGTCGCATTTATTGTTTGGGCGGTAATTGCCTCGATCCAATACAGTAAACGACAGAAGCTAAGCTCTTAAGATTAGTTTCAGTTTGATCACTTAAGATCTTTTAAAGGGACGGTAACGTCCACTACTGTCCCATAGTTTGCTTTAAATAAAAAAACCTGAGTCTAAATAGTTAAAATATGAGTGCAAACAAACACTTTAACTATAAAGGACTCA